>NZ_AP019657.1:3000000-3215656 GCF_009938225.1 Vibrio ponticus | reverse complement strand
TGCAAAAATTACAAAAATAACGCTTACATGCAGCTTTTTCGCTCAAAGCTTTATTTATTTAAATTTACCCCAAACAAGCCAACAACTCATCCACAAGGTTATCCACAATTCGTGATTTTTTAAGCATAAAAAAGGCTGCGTTAAGCAGCCTTTTCTTTATACGTCGAACTAAATTCCCGAACCGTGCTCTTCTCCATCCTCTTCATGGAGTCCACATTCACGTTTCAAACCGAAGAAGCGAGTTTCTTCTTCTTTCATCCCAGGTTCCCACTTTCTCGTTGTATGTGTGTCGCCAACAGAAAGATAGCCTTCTTCTCTTAAAGGGTGATAAGGCAAATCGTGCTCTTCTAAATAGTAGTGCACATCTTTATTACTCCAGTCGATGACAGGTAAAAACTTAAACACACCATTTTGAATCGAAAGAATCGGCAAGTTCGCTCGTGATTGTGACTGCTCTCGGCGTAGACCTGAGAACCAAGTTCCAACTTCTAGCTCATCTAAAGCACGGCGCATTGGCTCTACTTTATTTAGCTTGTTGTATTTCTCGATGCCTTCAACACCTTGTTCCCACAATTTGCCATGCACCGCTTCTTGCCACACAGGACTTTGCTGCGCGCGATACACTTTAAGGTTCAGACCAAGCTGTTGAGTCAATTGCTCAATAAACTGATAAGTCTCTGGGAACAGGTAACCGGTATCCGTCAGTATTACCGGAATATCAGGCTTAACTTGAGTCACGAGATGCAGCATCACTGCCGCCTGAACACCAAAGCTCGAAGAAACCGCAAACTCACCCGTGAGATTGTCCACCGCCCAACTCACTCGTTGCAGCGCTGTCATTTGTTCTAGCTCGGCATTGATCAGACCCAGTTGCAGAATCTGCTCTGTTTTAGTCAACGTGAGTAATTGTTTTAACTCAAGTGAACTCACGGTTGAATTAAGCATGCAAATCCCTCTTTGATACAAAGACCTCTTCAATGATTCCGGCGCGAATTGCGAAATCACCAAAGCACTCTCCTTTATTACGCTCTTTTGCCCAGCGTCCCACCAGCAGATCAATTTCTTCTAGGATCTGTTTATCGGTAATGTTCTCTTTATACATCTTCGGAATACGCGTACCACCTTTGTTACCACCTAGATGCAGGTTATAACGACCAGGCGCTTTACCTACTAAGCCAATCTCAGCCAACATCGCTCGCCCACAGCCATTTGGACAGCCGGTAACACGTAAGATAATGCTGTCTTCTTTCGGTAAACCGTGTTTCTCAAGAATACCTTCCACATCGGTAACAAATTGCGGTAGAAAACGCTCGGCTTCAGCCATCGCTAACGGACAAGTCGGGAATGCCACACAAGCCATAGAATTTTTGCGCTGCTCACTGACTTGGTCATCCATCAAGCCGTGCGCTCGTGCAATTTTCTCAATCTTCGCTTTGTTGGACTTAGCAACGCCCGCGACGATTAAGTTTTGGTTGGCTGTCATGCGGAAGTCACCTTTGTGAATCTTCGCGATTTCAGCCATCCCCGTTTTAAGAGGCTTACCAGGGAAATCAAGTAAGCGACCATTTTCAATAAACAGTGCCAGATGGTGCTTGCCGTCAATACCTTCTACCCAACCGATGCGATCCCCTCGTTCAGTGAACTCATAAGGACGACTGGCGGCAAACTTCACTTCTGCACGCTTTTCTACTTCAGCTTTGAACACATCAATACCGACACGATCAAGCGTATATTTGGTCTTGGCATTTTTACGATTCGAACGGTTACCCCAATCACGTTGTGTCGTGACCACAGCAGCTGCAACATCTAAGGTTTTATCCAGTGGTACAAAACCAAAGTCATCCGCGCGACGCGCATAAGTCGAGGTATCACCGTGGGTCATCGCCAAACCACCGCCCACCAGCACGTTAAAGCCAACCAATTTGCCGTTTTCAGCAATGGCAACAAAGTTCAGGTCATTGGCATGCACATCGACATCATTCTGTGGCGGGATCACAACCGTCGTTTTGAACTTGCGCGGTAAATAGTGTTTACCGAGAATCGGCTCATCATCTTCTGTGGTTTCTACTTTCTCGCCATCTAACCAAATCTCGGCATACGCTTTGGTTTTTGGCAGCAGATGTTCACTGATCTTTTTCGCCCATTCATACGCTTCTTGATGAAGTTCAGACTCTACCGGATTGGTGGTACAAAGGACGTTTCGGTTCACATCACCTGCGGTAGCGATAGAGTCGATACCAATACTATTTAGTGTTTGGTGCATCAGCTTAATATTTGGCTTTAGAACACCGTGGAACTGAAAGGTCTGACGCGTGGTTAAACGAATACTGCCATACAGCGAATGTTCACTGGCAAACTTATCGATGGCCAACCACTGCTTTGGCGTAATAATGCCGCCCGGCATACGTGCACGCAGCATGACATTGTGTAGAGGTTCGAGTTTCTGCTTCGCACGTTCATTGCGAATATCGCGGTCATCTTGCTGATACATACCGTGGAAACGGATCAGTTGAAAGTTATCCGCGGTAAAGCCACCCGTAATACGGTCTTGTAAATCTTGCTCTATAGTACCGCGAAGAAAATTACTTTCGCGCTTTAAGCGTTCATTGTCAGCATAAGGACCTAATACTTCACCAAGTACTTGTTGTTGTTCTTTGCTCATTAGTACACATCCCTTTGGTAACGTTTTTCCTTACGCAGATTATTAATAAACTCTTCTGCTTGCTCTTTACTTAGTTTGCCGTGCTCTTGTGCAACAGAAACCAATGCTTCGTGGACATCTTTCGCCATACGAGTCGCATCACCACACACATATAGATAAGCGCCCTCTTCAATCCACTGCCATACTTGAGCACCGTTTTCTAGAATGCGATGCTGAACATACACTTTCTCTTGTTGGTCACGACTAAAGGCAACATCCAGTTGAGTGAGTAATCCTGATTTCAGATATTTCTGCCACTCCACCTGATAAAGGAAGTCTTGAGTAAAGGTACGATCGCCAAAGAATAACCAGTTCTTACCTTCTGCCTCACGGTTGTCGCGCTCCTGAATAAAGCTGCGGAAAGGTGCAATACCAGTCCCAGGTCCAATCATGATCACTGGCGTATTATCATCTTGAGGAAGTTTGAAGTTATTGTTGTTTTCAATAAACACCTTCACTTCCCCCCCCTCTTCTAAACGGTGTGAGAGGTAACTCGATGCGCCACCGAAGCGAAGCTCTTCACCTTGTTGATATTCGACCACACCAACGGTTAAATGCACTTCGTCTTCCACTTCAGATTGCGCCGAAGCAATCGAGTATAGACGTGGCGTCAAACGGCGCAGTAAACCAACCAGCTCTTGCGCGCTCAATTTGGTTTTCTTCTCAGCCAATACATCGATAACTTGAGTATTGCCCGCGTACTCGCGCAGCTTATCTTTATCTTCCACCAGCTTTTGCAGCTTTTTGCTACCTGATAGTTCAGCGAACTTAGTCACCAGTTGTGGATTAGCAGAGGTAATTTCATATTTCGCCACCAATGCGCTGTGAATAGAAAGACTGTCTCCGTCGACATCAACACTTTCAACACCAGACAGCCCTACTTTGGCTAAAATAGCATTGGCAAGTTCAGAGCTGTTTTGATACCACACACCCAATGCATCGCCAGGCTGATAAGTAATGCCTGAACCATCAAGATCAATCTCAATATGGCGAACATCCTTACCTGAATCTCGCCCGGTAATTTTCTGACTCGTCAGTAACGTTGCGGTGTAAGGATTCTGTTTGTTGTATTGCGCATGACCAGTGGCAGCCTGCCCTACTGGCAGTTGCACAACTTCCGCCTCAGCGCCTGATGAGAGATCATCTTTCACAGTATCGAGCGCTTTAGCACGCCATTCTTTAGCTGGAGCTTCGTAATCCACATCACAATCAATACGATCAATAAAAGGAGTCGCGCCAAGTTTTGCCAGGTAAGCATCAAAATCTTTACCGGTTTGGCAAAAGAACTCATAACTAGAATCCCCCAGACCAATCACACCGTACTTTAGGTTGTTGAGCTTCGGTGCTTTCTTTGATTGCAAAAATTCATGCAGTTCGATGGCATTATCCGGCGCTTCCCCTTCACCATTGGTGGAAGCCACGACAATCACGTGGGTTTCTTTGGCAAGGTTCTTACCTTTGTAGTCACTAGCGTCAAATAGCTCAACAGCGATACCTTGTGCTTTCGCTTCATGCTCTAACTCTTCTGCAACACCTTTGGCGTTACCTGTTTGTGAGGCAAAGATAATGGTTAACTTGCCTGCGGGTTTTGCAGCCACCACGGCTGCCGCTTGGCTAATTGGCGCTGCTGCCGCAGCAGGTTGATTTTGGGCTAATCCCCAGAAATAACCACTCACCCACGCCAGTTGCTGAGAAGACAAACTTGATACGGTTTGCTGTAACTGACCTAATTGCTGATCATTAAGAGGGCTAGCGATTGATGGTAATTCTGGTGTATTTGCTTGCGAGAGCTCTCCATTGGCTGAAGACTCTTTCTTATTTAAAGACATGGTCTCGACATCCCTGTTCATTGCGTGATGATAGATTAACCACTCTTTTTAATAACAAGAAAGAATAGAAGTGAATGTTTTATAACTTTTGGAATTAAAGCAAGTGAACACTAGCCATAAGAAGAAGGCGCTAACGTAGCACCAATGTATATAGCAACAAGCTGCGAGGCTAAAGAGGACGTTGGTCTTCGATACGAACTTGATTAAAGCCGACTGCCATCGCCGATTTAGAGGCGATATCTAAATTACCATAGTGGCACTCTTCACCATGCACATCAGTCAGCAATAAAAATCCCCCTTCCGCGTGACGAAACTCTACCACCCAAAGCCCTTCTTCAGCGGATGGTTCAATGATGGCTTCAACCAACTGATTGTCTCTATACAACGCGCGCAGTTCATTAATCGTCATATTTGCTTCTCTGCGTAACTGTCCCTGTATCTATAAGCATGGTGCATAACGATAAAACTGCTAATAAAAAGCCCGACATTATGACGAAAATGTATAAAAAAACGCCACCATCACTGGTAGCGTTTTAAAAAAGTAATCACTCACTTCGACTTTGCTAGTGATTAATTAATGGCATCACTTGGTCGTCACTTAGAAACGAAACTCAGCGCCAACAAAAAAACCATCGACAAAGATGAGAGACTCAGAGATTTCTGGGGTTTCATTGGCTAAATCATCAAATTCTAAATCGACAACTCGATAGCCAGCTCTAATCGCGACTGAATCACTGGCTTGATATTTAACTCCTGCCAATACGTCAGCTCGCTTGATATCTTTACTGTTACCAAAATCAAACTGACCTATGATGTCAAAATCCGTATTTGGGATGGAAAGCTCTGCGTAAGCATACCAATTAAAGGTAAGTTCATTAAAACTGTACGAGGGCTGTGGAGAAATGCTAGTACGATAGTGGCTATCGCTATACTTGGTTAAGCTCACCCCTGCATCGAACAACATGTGCTCGCGCTCAAGTAAGCGATAGTAAAGTGAGAAGTCATATTTATCAAAACCAGCATAATCGGCATCAATGCTGGTGTAGCGCAAGCTCGCGTATGGCAAATAAGGTTGGTCATGTTCGATAGCAACAAATAGATTGGGACCTGTAGCATGATCCCGACGTTGTTCATCTATCTTAGTGTCACCAAACCATGCATCTGCTCCCACCGTAGTGCGAATAGAATTCGCAAGTGCTGAGCTAGAGAATAACAGCACTGACACTGCTGTTAGCCAAGACATCCTTGTGGTCATAGATAGGCTCTCAGTTTTTTATTTGACTCCTTTGAGCCTACCACATTTTGCCAAGTTCGCTATCGTGAACTACTCACATGGTTTTTGAAAAACCAGATACCTATCGCGATCACTATCAACCAAGGGAGAATTTTAAGTACCACTCCCACCATGCCCATTAATACCATCACGGCAATAGCAAAACCTGTTGCTGCAAATACCGTCAGCATAGTGACGCCTGTAACCAGTAAGGTCGCGATAAAAACTAAAACAAAGATTAACTCAAACATAGTGTTTCTCCTTTCTTTATCCTCTCTATCGCAGAAAGTGTGCCAAGTTTTCACTTTGACATAAACCATTGATTTTATTAAAGGTAATAAAAAAGCGCTCTAGATTGAGAGCGCTTTCTATCTAATTATTGGTATTTTTCACCAACTAGGTTGGCAAATATTACACATTCAACTCTTTTGGAATTTTCGCGAGTGCCGCTTCAACCACTTCAATACCTGAACCTGGCTTATGCGCATTCTCACTAATGTGACGACGCCATTGGCGCGCACCTGGCATGTTTTGGAATAGACCTAGCATATGGCGAGTAATGTGACCTAAATAAACACCCTTAGATAGCTGCGCTTCAATGTATGGGTACATCTCTTGTACGACTTGGGTACGCTTTTTCACTGGCTTATCCAGACCAAAGATCTGCTGGTCCACTTCTGCCAAGATGTATGGGTTTTGGTAAGCTTCACGCCCCACCATGACACCATCAAGATGCTGAAGGTGCTCTTTGGTCTCTTGCAGTGTTTTTACCCCACCATTTACGGCAATTTCCAAATGAGAGAAATCTTTCTTCAATTGGTAAGCGCGTGGGTAATCCAATGGTGGAATTTCACGGTTCTCTTTCGGGCTTAAACCAGACAACCACGCTTTACGCGCATGGATCGTGAACTGCTCACAGCCCCCCTTCTCAGAAACGATAGAAACGAAGTCAGTCAAAAACTCATAAGAGTCTTGATCATCGATGCCAATGCGGGTTTTAACCGTCACAGGAATATCCACCACTTCTTTCATCGCTGCCACGCACTCAGCCACCAGCATAGGCTCAGCCATCAGGCAAGCGCCAAAGCGACCGTTCTGTACACGATCAGAAGGGCAACCTACGTTGAGGTTAATTTCATCATAACCACGCTCAGCTGCTAACTTGGCACAAGTAGCAAGATCGGCAGAGTTTGAACCACCAAGTTGTAGCACTAACGGATGCTCTTCTTCGTTATATGCTAGGAAGTCGCCCTTACCATGGATGATCGCACCTGTGGTCACCATTTCGGTGTACAGTTGCGTCTCACTAGAAAGTAAACGATGAAAGTATCGACAGTGGCGATCAGTCCAATCCAACATAGGGGCAATGGAGAAACGAGAGCTTGGATAAACTAACTGACTCACTTGATTTTCCTCGCTTTGATCAACAATGTGGTTGGCATGATTTTGCATGATGTATTCCCATTTGTGTCCAACTTACAGCATTTTTACGTAGTATGGGCACGCATTGGACCCAAAAATGACAGAGTTTAGACCGACAACTTAACACGCCAAAAAAGCCGCCTTATTTCAAACAAGCCTTTCCGAACCGTGGTTTCATAAAAAAGAGCGCAGATTCTACATCAAGTTCATTCCGCACCCAAGTCTGGAGGTAAACAATGGCATGATACGCATTGGGGAAAGCCAATATATGCACTGATTGGCTCTGTGAACCCAATCCGTTTAAAAATGTGGGTATTCGACAAGTCACTATACCAAGAGACACAAATAACAATGAGGGCGTTGACATGAAAGCTGCGGATGGCTTCAGACTGACAAAGGATTAATGCTTAGCATACTTAAACCAAAACAGTACTCTAAACATCAATTTAGACGCTGCTAACGCTCCTAATCCATTGGATGCATTCTCTTTCATTTCTGACGTAAACAATTTGTCATTCACAAATAAGGCAGAAAAGCCTATCACCAACCAACACAAGTAAAATAGCGAGTAAATTAATAGATCAAATGAAGACAAAATTACAGCAGGAGCCATAATGGCAACAAAAAACATCCCTATAAAACCAAGTATAAATTCCATTAAAACCTTCCTTTGAGCTTGGGCTAGGTCGCAATCCTTGCTGACCTGAGATCTCACTATCTCACAAAATTAGCGCATCATATACGCTAAAAATGTAAATATTAAATATCTCGGCTAGAAAACATGAGCAATGTGCACCGATTAAATAAGCAATATAGCTCAATGCAAACAACTGTTAACCATAGCATGCCAACACCACTCTCTAAACAGATTAGATTTTCATCACGTTGTTTTCTTGGGTGTTTAAGCACGATTAAAACGCGTTGAACCAGTGATAAGACTCTGAAACCTTAACCTTCAAGTCACTTGGCTATATCGTTTCTTTAGATATTTTGGTAAGTTAGATCATTCAATAGTCCGGCTAACTGATTCACCTCGAAGTGCTATAAAAGTCTCGATGGTCTTATCATAATGACGCGAATGATGAACACTGCTCAAAATTGAGTGATATATTGTAAATAAGTCCAATCGTTATGGTGAAAAAATTTGGACCAAGAGTTACTGAAACAAATCGAAGATATTTGTGCTGCTAGAGGCGTAAGGTTTACGTCGCAACGTAAACAGGTTTTCAAATTGATTTGTGCTAGCCCCAAGGCGTCTAGCGCTTATGAATTACTCGAGCAATTAAAGCTTCACGAACCTCAGGCAAAGCCACCAACGGTCTATCGTGCGCTCGATTTTCTGCTGGAACAAGGTTTTATACATCGAGTCGAGTCAACAAATAGCTTTATCCAATGTTGCTCGTGTAACGCACATAAACATTACTCGCATCTACTAATATGCGACAAATGTAGTAATGTTATTGAACTGCAAGATGATAGTTTGGTAGCCTTACTGGCTAATAATGCTGAAAAACATGGCTTTAAGATTACTAATCATGTCATAGAGTCACATGGTATTTGCCAGTCATGCTTGTCTGATATTAAAGAATAACGATATAGAAGAAATATATGCGTGCTGAATTTGTAAACCCGTTTTTAGCTTCATTGATGAACGTTCTAAAAACGATGGCTTCACTGGAGTTGAAGCCGCAAAAGCCTCGTGTAAAAAAAGACGAGATCGCTAGGGGTGATGTATCGGGTCTAATCGGGATGGTTGGTCCGCAAACTCGTGGCTCGATGTCGATTACTTTTGATGAAAGTCTTGCGCTAGAGATCATGCAGAACATGCTGGGCGAACGCCCAAATGGTTTAAATGACGAAGTCACTGACATGGTTGGTGAAATCACCAACATGGTCACCGGTGGTGCAAAACGTATCTTGGCTGAAAGTGGCTTCGATTTCGATATGGCAACCCCTGTCGTCGTCTCTGGTAAAGGTCACACCATTCGTCATAAGTGCGAAGGGGCAATTATCATCATGCCATTTACCTCTCAATGGGGTAACGCTTTTATCGAAATCTGCTTCGAATAATGGTGTAACAAAAAGAATTCAAAAAGCTTCCCGTGATAAGGAAGCTTTTTGCGTTTTTACGCAGAGAAAGCATTGGCAACATGGTAAACCCAAAGCAGCCGCGCGAGCTTGCCGAGCTTTGGGATCATAGTAACCCATTCCCTTTCCTACCCAGCTCAACTCGCTTTGAGATCATGGTAACCCTAATACTCAAAAAGGTGAGGCAAACAAGTTTCACCAATCGGGTTCAGCAAAATAGCGATGCAAAACTGACTCCCCAGACTCTCACTTAGTTAGAGCAAACTGCTTTTTTTGAGAGCTGAACAAGTAAATAGATCATGGGTAACCTAAAGCTCTTTACGTCGCCGTAATACATCTTCGTCAGTTACTCAAAGCTTATGCTATATAGCTTAACTGGCTTTAGGATCATCACAACCCAAAAGCTAGTTAAACTGTACAGCGAACTGAGAGCTTACTATTCGCTTTGATATTGAAGTACGATGATTTACTTAATAATCTCGCGCTGCTTGAGCGCCTGAATACATTGCTCAACCAACGCTTCAATCGGTAACTCGCCGGCGGGCAAATCGATTTCTGGTTGCAAGGGTGCTTCATACTCTGAGTCGATACCGGTAAAGTTAGGGATCTCACCTGCACGGGCTTTTTTGTATAACCCCTTCGGATCACGTTGCTCACACACATCAAGAGAAGTGTTGACGAAGACTTCGAGAAACTCGCCTTGCGGCAATAAATCACGCACTAACTGGCGCTCTGCGCGGTGAGGAGAAATAAATGCAGAGAGCACAATCAGTCCTGCATCTGCCATCAGTTTCGCCAACTCACCAATACGACGAATGTTTTCACGGCGGTCTTGTTCGGAAAAACCTAAATCACTGCACAAGCCATGGCGCACATTGTCGCCATCCAACAAGTAAGTATGGTAACCAAGTTCTGCCAACTGATTCTCCAGCGCGCCAGCGATGGTCGATTTACCTGCTCCTGATAATCCCGTAAACCAAAGCACTACCGGCTTTTGCTGCTTTAAATTGGCACGAAAGCTTTTATCAACGGTGTGCTGATGCCACACTATGTTCTCATCTTTGACATTGGTTTCTGTCGTCATGGTTTAGTCCTTTAATACGGGAAAAAGAGTGGGATCAATGCCAGTACCAGCACTGAGTAAACAATAGAAATCGGGATCCCAACTCGTACATAATCGGATAATTTGTAATTGCCTACGCTATAAACCAGTAAGTTGGTTTGATAACCGTAAGGGGAAATAAAGCTCGCACTGGCACCAAACAGTACTGCCATCACAAAAGGCATTGGGTCGACGCCATAGCCAATCGCCATACTGTAGCCAATGGGAAAAGCGAGCGCGGCAGCGGCATTGTTGGTCACCAGTTCGGTTAAGATCAGCGTCAGCAAATATGTTGCCACCAGCGCGCCAAACACTCCCCAACCGTTAAAGGTTTCGATAAACATCTGCCCCAACTTGACCGATAAACCAGATGAGAGCATCAATTGAGCAATCGACAGTGCTGAACCAACGATAACGACAATATCAATCGGGAAACGGCGGCGTAGTTCACTCAACTGAACAATACCGAGAAACAGGGTCGCAAGAAGAAAAACCGCCAAGCCTTTGATTAACGGCACCCACTCAAGCAATGCGAGCGCGATGACGGCGCTAAAACCGAGCAATACCGTGGTAGATTTTTGGAAGTCGAGACGTGCGCTCGAGTCGAGATCATTGACCAAGACAAATTCTTTGCGGTGAGCACGGCGCTCTGCCTCAAAACGTTTTCCAGGCACCAGTACTAAGGTATCGCCGGCATTGAGCGTGATATTACCCAGTCCGCCCTCTAAACGCTCATGACCGCGGCGGATCGCCACCACCACCGCATCAAATCGATCACGAAAACGACTCGTCTTTAAGGTTTTATTGCAAAAGCTCGCCGATGAGCTCACCACCACCTCAACAAAACTCTGTCCATTCAGGTGATGCTGACCAAACAAGGTTAAGCCTTGGATCTCTTGCAGCGTGGCAACACTTTCTATGTCTCCACAAAACAGCAGTCTGTCATTGGCATGCAGAATAAATTCCGGATCAACCGAGGGCATGGTTTTGCCATCACGGATCACTTCAGCTAAAAAAAGCTTACGCAACGCCCTAAGTTTATTCTCGGTGATACTGCGCCCGACGAGAGGCGATCCTGGCTCGACTTTCGCTTCAAGAAAATAAGGCAAATCATCTTGCGATTGATCGTCGTAATTCGGCAATAAATAACTGAGCGGAATTAGGATCAACAAGCCACCAAACAACACTGACAAACCGATCATTGTTGGGGTAAAAAAGCCTAAACTTGGCAATCCGGCATCTTCAACAAAGCTGTTAATGATCAAGTTAGTCGATGTACCGATCAAGGTTAAGGTGCCACCTAAGATCGCTGCATAAGAAAGTGGGATCAATAACTTCGATGGCGCGTGTTGCTGATTGCGCTTAATCGCACCAATTAGCGACACCACGACTGCGGTATTGTTGGTAAAAGAGGACAACAACGCGGTCGATACCCCCATTTTTGCCACCACAGAGCCTAAACGCCCAGTTGATAGACTGCGGCTCACCCAACTGATGAGCAGGGTTTTCTCTAGTGCCGCTGATGCGAGGATCAACAACACTAAAGTTAACAGTGAGGAGTTAGTGAAGTTGGTTGCCACTTCATTGAGTTCGATCATCCCGGCAAGAAAAGCAATAAATGCAGCACCTGCGAAAATAAAACTCGGCTTTATACGGGTGGCTACAAGGCATGTGACAATGCCGAGTAAGATAGCCAACACAAATCCTTGTTGCCACATACCGCGTCCTTACTTGATCCAATATCAGTGCCGCACCTACCGCGGCACCAGATTGTAGTCACTTCACTACTTCAATAACTGTGAAAGATCCTTCGCACCCCAGTGAGGGAAATGCTTACGAACTAACGCGTTAAGCTCCACTTCAAAGGCAGAAAAATCGCCAGCTTTTTGCTCAATCTGACTCAAGCTCTCACGTACTAAGCCCGCACCAACCGTAACGTTAGTCAGACGATCAATCACCACAAAGCCACCGGTATCTTGGCACTCGGTATAGCTATCTAAAGCCACAGATTCGGTTAGACTCCACTCACACAAACCAATCCCGTTCAATGGCAACTCCGCTGCACTGTGAGTCGAAAGATTGTTAATGTCGTATTGATGGCGAATCGCTTCAACGCGCCCTACCGTCTTTTTGCCGGCTATCTTGATGTCGTATTCACGACCAGGTTGCAGCGGTTGTTCCGTCATCCACACCACATCAGCAAGTAAGTGGTTACTTGACGTCACCTCAGCTTGGTTAAGCACCAAGAGATCACCGCGACTGATGTCAATCTCATCTGCCAAGGTTAGCGTCACCGCTTGACCTGAATGGGCAGTTTCTAGGTCGCCATCAAACGTTACAATACGCGCAACTTTCGAACTCTTGCCCGATGGCAGAGCCGTCACTTGATCGCCCACACTCACGCTACCGGAAGCAATCGTGCCGGCAAAACCGCGGAAATCGAGGTTCGGACGATTAACGTATTGAATTGGGAAACGGAATTCACCGACTTCTTTTTCTTGATCCACATCGACGCTTTCAAGAATATCCAGCAGTGGTTTACCTTCAAACCAGCTCATTTTCGGGCTGGCTTCCACCACGTTATCGCCTTCTAATGCTGATAACGGGATGATCTGAATATCAATTTCACCGTGAAGGTTTTTCGAAAACTCCAAATATTCATCGCGAATCTGCTCAAAACGATCTTGTGAGTAATCCACTAGATCCATTTTGTTGACTGCCACTACAAAATGCTTCAGTCCCAACAGATTAGAAATAAATGAATGGCGACGCGTTTGATCCAACACGCCTTTACGTGCATCAATCAAGATCACTGCGAGATCACAAGTCGATGCTCCGGTTGCCATATTACGCGTGTATTGCTCATGCCCTGGCGTATCCGCAATGATGAATTTACGCTTCTGCGTCGAGAAGTAACGGTACGCGACATCAATAGTGATGCCCTGTTCACGTTCAGCCTGTAAACCATCAACTAACAGCGCTAAATCCGGGCGCTCACCCGTGGTACCCACTCGTTGGCTGTCTGAGTGCACCGCTGCCAATTGATCTTCATAAATTTGTTTTGAGTCATGGAGCAAGCGACCGATCAAAGTACTCTTGCCATCGTCCACTGAGCCACACGTTAGGAATCTAAGTAGTGACTTGTACTGGTGTTGTTTTAGGTATCCCTCGATCCCTAACTCAGCTAATTGAGCTTCTACTGCACTGTTCATGTTGTTTCCTTAGATCCTTTTTAGAAGTAACCCTGACGCTTTTTCAATTCCATCGATCCAGACTGATCATGGTCGATCGCGCGACCTTGACGCTCACTGGACGTTGCAACCAGCATCTCTTCGATAATGCCGGTTAGCGTATTGGCTTCTGACTCAATCGCGCCTGTCAGTGGGTAGCAACCTAGTGTGCGGAAGCGAACACTTTTCTCTTCAATCACTTCGCCTGGTTGTAATTCCATGCGGTCATCATCAACCATGATCAGCATGCCATCACGCTCAACAACTGGGCGTTTATCAGCTAGGTAAAGCGGAACAATTTCGATGTTTTCTAGGTAGATGTACTGCCAGATATCCAACTCAGTCCAATTCGACAGTGGGAAAACGCGAATGCTTTCGCCTTTGTTGATCTGACCGTTGTAGGTTTTCCACAACTCAGGGCGCTGATTCTTCGGATCCCAAGTGTGGTTCTTATCGCGGAATGAATAGACACGCTCTTTCGCGCGTGATTTTTCTTCGTCACGACGCGCACCACCAAAGGCAGCATCAAAGCCATATTTGTTCAGCGCTTGCTTCAAACCCTGAGTTTTCATGATGTCAGTATGTTTCGATGAGCCGTGCACAAACGGGCTACAGCCCATTGCGAGACCTTCTGGGTTCTTATGTACCAAAAGCTCAAAGCCATACTTTTCCGCTGTTTTATCGCGGAACTCGATCATCTGTTTAAATTTCCAATCGGTATCAACATGCAGTAGCGGGAAAGGAATTTTGCCAGGGTAAAATGCTTTCCTTGCTAAGTGCAACATTACCGATGAGTCTTTCCCGATGGAATACATCATTACCGGGTTATCAAACTCTGCCGCGACTTCACGAATAATGTGAATACTCTCGGCTTCTAACTGTTTAAGGTGAGTTAAACGTTCTTGGTCCATGTCGGTGCTTCCTTTGCGGCTCTTACGAGCGTTTCGGCTAGTCTTTAATCTTTATGCGTAATGACGTTGCGTTACTTTATTGTTTAAAGTGGCGTTCTCTTCTTGATTGAACCACTGTAATTTCTCAGCCAGCGCGACCACTTCACCTACCACGATAAGCGATGGTGACTCAGCGTCTTGCGCTAACGTTGCCAGCTCAGAGAGCTCGCCTTTGAATACTTTTTGACAGCTTTGTGTACCGCGCTCGATGATGGCGATAGGTGTTGAAGCTTTTCGCCCATGGCTAACCAATTGCTGCTGGATATAGTCTGACTTCATCAGACCCATATAAATCACTAGGGTTTGATTACCGCGAGCGAGCGTCGACCAATCCATATCGTCGCTTTCCGCTTTCAAATGACCGGTAATAAACATCGCGGTTTGCGCATAATCTCGGTGAGTCAGGGGAATACCAGCATAAGCGGTTGCGCCTGCGGCAGCGGTTATGCCTGGAATCACCTGAAAACGCACGCCAGCCTCAGCTAACACTTCAAGCTCTTCGCCACCGCGACCAAACACAAATGGATCGCCGCCTTTAATGCGCACAACCTTGTGACCTTGCTTGGCAAAATCAACTAATAGTTGATTGGTTTTCTCTTGAGGAACACTGTGGTGCCCGGCACGTTTACCCACGCAGACTAAAATAGTGCTGTCTGGTATAAGCGCTAAAATGTCATCCGAAACCAAGTAGTCGTACAGCACAACATCGGCTTGTTGAATAAAGCTCAACGCTTTAATCGTCAGCAACTCAGCGTCGCCAGGACCGGCGCCAACTAAAGCAACTTCACCAGCACGTAACTGACTCGTGGTTTTAAAGCTTGGGCGATGACTATTATTTTGTGTGGTGCGTAAGTGGTTCAGTGGAAACTGAGACACTTTATCCTTGCTCGCCATAATGCATTCCTTCCATGTGAATGATTGCATTATGACCTTCTAGATATATTACCTGAAATTCTAAAATTTCATTTTTTATACCAATAACTGATAAGGCAGGAAAAACAACGCCTTTTAAACTGCAATCAACAGCGTGCTGTTGCACAGATACTCACCAATTCTGCGAATACGGTGACAGAACAGCATTTAGTAAACGCGCAACTTCACAATTTGACATGCATCGAAATTATTGTTGCAGAGTAATTTGTTACATTACGCAACGTTAAAACTAACGCTATCGGAGCTAAACAACATGAAAGTGGCAGTGAAACCCCTAACCCTCGCTGTACTAGGCGGCATGCTAACTATGGCAAGCCCTGCAATGGCTGATACGAT
This sequence comes from Vibrio ponticus, assembly GCF_009938225.1. Taxonomy (NCBI): domain Bacteria; kingdom Pseudomonadati; phylum Pseudomonadota; class Gammaproteobacteria; order Vibrionales; family Vibrionaceae; genus Vibrio; species Vibrio ponticus. Next base: position 3,199,792 of record NZ_AP019657.1, on the reverse strand, counting down.
CAAACTGCGTATCATCGAAACCACAGACATCCACACTAACGTGATGGATTACGACTACTACAAAGACAGTCCGTCACAAAAGATTGGTTTAACTCGCACCGCTACTCTTGTTAAACAAGCTCGCGCTGAAGTTGAAAACAGCGTGTTAGTTGATAATGGTGACTTGATCCAAGGTAGCCCAATGGGTGACTACATGGCGGATAAAGGCATTGAAGTTGGTGAAGTACACCCAGTGTACAAAGCAATGAACCAGCTAGATTACGATGTGGGTAACATTGGTAACCACGAGTTTAACTACGGTCTAGAGTTCCTAGCTGAAACTCTCAACGATGCTGACTTCCCATACATCAGTGCGAACGTGTTCGACCAGAAAACCGGTGAACACTACTTCAAGCCATACATTATCAAAACACACACTTTCAAAGACGCTGATGGCGCTGAACAACAAATCAAAGTGGGTTACATTGGTTTTGTTCCACCACAAATCATGGTTTGGGATAAGAAGAACCTAGAAGGTAAAGTCTTCGCTAAAGACATCAAAGAAACCGCTGAACAGCTGGTGCCTAAGATGAAAGCGGAAGGCGCTGACGTTATCGTTGCGATCCCACACTCTGGTGTATCAATGGATCCACACAAAGTGGGCGCAGAAAACTCAACTTACTACCTATCAGAAGTTGAAGGTATCGATGCCATCGCATTTGGTCACTCACATGCGGTATTCCCAGGTAAAGGCTTTGATAACCTACCAGGCGTAGACAACAAGAACGGTACTATCAATGGCGTTGCCGCGGTTATGCCGGGTCGTTGGGGCGACCATGTTGGTGTAATCGACCTAGTACTAGAGCAAAAAGATGGTAAGTGGGAAGTCACTTCAGGTAAAACTGAAGCTCGTCCAATCTTCGACAAAGTAAATAAGAAAGCGCTAGTTGAAGCAGATCAAGGCATCGTAAAAGCACTAGAAGCTGACCATAAAGGTACGCGTGAGTTTGTTAACCAACCAATCGGTCAATCAAACGATGTGATGTACAGCTTCCTAGCACTTGTGCAAGATGATCCAACCGTACAGATCGTTAACCTAGCACAGAAAGACTACGTTGAGCGCTTCATTCAAGGCGACCCAGATCTTGCCGATATCCCTGTACTATCAGCAGCAGCGCCGTTTAAAGCGGGCGGTCGTAAAGATGACCCATCAGGCTTTACTGAAGTGGAATCTGGTCAGCTAACTTTCCGTAACGCGGCAGACCTTTACCTCTACCCGAACACGCTTGTTGCTCTAAAAATGACAGGCAACGAAGTGAAAGAGTGGCTTGAGTGTGCAGCTGGTCAGTTTAACCAAATCGACGTGAACAGCACGGCGCCACAAACCCTGATCAACTGGGATGGTTTCCGTACTTACAACTTTGACGTTATCGATGGCGTAAACTACCAAGTTGATGTGACTCAACCTGCGAAATACGACGGTGACTGTAAGCTAGTGAACCCAGACTCAACGCGTATCCAAAATCTGACTTACCAAGGTAAGCCGATCGATATGAAGCAAGAGTTCATCGTAGCAACCAACAACTACCGTGCATACAGCGACAAGTTCCCTGGCACTGGTAGCGACCACGTTGCATTCGATTCTCCAGATGAAAACCGCTCAGTGGTGGCATCTTACATCTCTCGCGTAAGCAAAGAGAAAGGTGAAGTAACACCAAGTGCAGACAACAACTGGACATTTGCACCAATTAAAGCAGACAAAGCACTGGATATTCGTTTTGAAACGTCACCAAGTGACAAAGCAGCGAAATTCATTAAAGAGAAAGGTCAGTACCCAATGAAACAAGTGGCGACTGATGATATCGGCTTTGCGATTTACCAAATCGATCTGCAAAAATAATATCTTGCCCTGATCCTATACCTGAGTGATGCGAGGTGAGTGTTTGCTAACTTCTAATCACCAAGGTATAGGTGTTAATATCAAGCCGCTGTAGCGGCTTTTTTATTTTGGGAGTATATATGCTGGCTAAGTTTCGTCACCACCTCATCGAGCAAGGCTTTTCCGATCCTGAAGTGAACCAACTCAGCTCGCTTGCCAAACCGCTAGAGCTGCCAACGCGCCATATTCTTATTGAGCAAGGTGCGCTGGCTGACAGTTTCTATTTTGTTCTCGATGGACTGTGCCACGCGAGTTACTTAACTGAACAAGGTAAAGAATTCAGTAAAGAATTCTACTGGGAGCTCGATTGGATCATTGGCTTTGAAAGCCTGATTAAACAGCAGCCGTCCGCATTTCTACTTGAAACTTTAACCCCGTGTGAGTTGATGTGTTTACCGATTGAGACTCTTAACCAATGGCGCAACGACAATCACCCTATCTACCTAAAGCTGGTCGAAACCCAATTGATGCATAAGGAAAATAAAGAACGTTTTATGCTGCTTTATAGTGCCGAGCAACGCTACCAACTGTTCTGTGAAAACTTTGCCGATTTGGAACAAAGGTTGAGTGACTATCAAATTGCCGCCTACTTAGGCATTACGCCCGTCAGCTTGAGCCGAATTAAAAACCGCTAATTTCAAAATCGGTTGATTTAAAAATCATCGTGGTGAATAACAATTGTTAATGCCGCAGAAAGAGAAACTTGCTAATTTACTCTACAGTCAATTTCTTCATTCTTGCATCACTATGATTACTTGGAAGTTAATCCCCTTTTCTCAACTTAGTAATATTGAGCTGTACCAGTTAATTAAGCTGCGTGTCGATGTATTTGTCGTCGAACAAAACTGCCCTTATCCAGAACTGGATGGCAAAGATATCTTGGATGGTGTCTACCATTTACTCGGCTACCAAAATGATCAATTGGTCGCTTGCTCGCGTTTACTGCCAAAAGGCACTACTTACCCATCCGTCAGTATTGGTCGCGTGGCAACCTTAGCCAATGCGCGCGGAAATGGTTTGGGGCATCAACTGCTCAAACAAGCCATCATCGAATGTGAACAACTTTGGCCACAAGAATCGATAGAAATTGGCGCTCAACAACACCTTACCGCTTTCTACCAACAACACGGCTTTCAACAAACGTCTGACATGTACTTAGAAGATGGCATCCCACACGTTGATATGCTGCGTGAGTGATATTGGTGCAGTGGTCAGCCGCTAGCTTGGCAATTTTACTCCTCGTCGTCGGGAACCTCGCCGCATCACTTTCCGACGTGGCGGTAAAACTGCTCAATGGTGAGATCAGCTCGTTTCAATACGTGTTTATGCGTCAGCTACTGTCAGTACTGATTATCTTACCGTTGTGGTGGAAGCAACCTGCCAGTCAGCGAGCACTAACGGCACCTGGGGTGATTGGCATACGTGCGGTTTTAATCATGCTCGGCAGCGGATGCATGATGATAGCAATCACTCACTTACCGCTAGCAACTGCCAACGCGGTTTTCTATGCTGCGCCCCTTATCATGCTGCCACTTTCAGTATGGATACTCAAAGAAATACCACCACTGGCAAAAGTGCTGGCGACCAGTATTGGGTTTGTTGGGGTCTTAATGGTACTCAGACCCTCTCAATTTCATTGGGCTGCCTGGTTTGCCTTAGGTACCGCGACCACGCTGGCGGTATTTAATATTTTGGCGCGTAAACTTCCGCCGGAACAACCGGTAATCACAACGCTATTTTGGACTTCAGTGATGACCGTACCGCTATCAGGCATTATGGCAGCGCTATATTGGCAGCCAATCACCCTCGAACAAGTCGGTCTGGTGGCACTCAGTGCTGGGCTAATTTTGACATACAACGGCTTAGCGGTAATGGCGTATAGAAAAGCGCCGGCAGGGCAAATTGCTTTGGCTGAATATTCTGGCTTAGTTTTTGTGGTCATCATCGGCATCTGGGGATTTAATGAGATACCAGATAGCCTGACCACGCTGGGGATAGCCATGATTATTTTGCCACTACTGCCTTATAGAGAGATTCTGCAGCGGCGCTCGATACGCCGCGCAAAGTAAGCACACTAAAGTAAGCATGACAGATACGTTATTTTTGCTGGGCAAAGCCGCCATCAGAAACGCGGAAGAACATCACTGACTTAGTTGCCTTTTCAAGTTGTAGCATATCAAGTGAACCGTCAGCGTTAATCTTAAAGCGCACCAATTGACCCGCCTTAATATGGCTTAGCGGCTTATCACTACTTTCGATTTTCACCAGTGCATTCAGATCAGACATTGGTAGGTTATTAGCACGAAACACTTGTGCAAGCGTATCGCCCGATTTTACGGTGTATTCTTTCCATTGGTCAGATTGGAGAGGCTGTGGTTTCGGCTCACCTTGCTCACTCAAACTCTGCGTATTAACCTCTACCGCCACGCGCTTTGCTTCTACGCTCTCTTGCTGCGGTTGGCTTTGAGGAAACGGAATAACGATTAACAGCAGAACCACTGGTACCAATACCATCAAAGCACGCTGGTGCAGTTTCGGCAATTGCTGCCAACGATCCAGCAACTGTTGTTTCATGTTAGTCCAATCGATGGCTTGTAGCTTATCCTTGGCTAATTGAATGTAATCGACTTGTTGTGGCTTTTTCTTACGGCGATTCATTGCAACCCGTCTCCAAAATTCTCTGGCTTTAAGTATAAAAACCTAGCGTCTCCGAGTATAGGAAATTCCAACGTTGAAAGTAATGCTCCTGTCAAATCTCACACTTTAAGCCCAAAACTCAGACTTAACTCTCATTCTAATTTAGCTATCGCCGAACCTAGCTTGGCTGTCGGTCAGTTCAAGCGGCAATAAACAACAGTGATTAGTCTCTTAATCCTGCATATTGAAACAAGTTCGCTAGAGTTGCGACGTTTCATCCATCACTCTTTACTGGTATCCTTAAACACTTTATACACCCATGAAAGAGAGACACCATGTCTGAAGTTAAATTTGAAACTGTAGAGCAAAAAGCTAGCTACGGTATTGGTCTACAAATGGGTCAGCAACTAGCAGGTGCTGGTCTTGAAGGTCTAAATGTTGATGCTATCGCTGCAGGTATCGCAACTGCACTAACTGGTGACATGCCAGCTATCGAAATCGACGAAATCAACAACGCTCTTCAAGAGATGCAAATGCGTGCAGAAGCAGCTCGTCAAGAAGCAGCTAAAGCTGCTGCAGCTGACGGTGAAGCTTTCCTAAAAGACAACGCTCTACGTCCAGAAGTAAACGTTCTTGAGTCTGGTCTTCAGTACGAAATCATCACTGAAGGTACTGGTGAAATCCCAACTTCTGACAAGCAAGTTCGCGTTCACTACCACGGTGAGCTAACTGACGGTACTGTATTTGACAGCTCTGTATCTCGCGGTCAACCAGCTGAGTTCCCAGTAACTGGCGTAATCAAAGGTTGGGTTGAAGCACTACAACTAATGCCTGTAGGTTCTAAGTGGAAACTATACATCCCACAAGACCTTGCATACGGTGAGCGTGGTGCAGGTGCAGCGATTCCTCCGTTCGCAGCACTAGTATTCGAAGTAGAACTACTAGATATCCTATAAGTTAAGAAAACTTAGTTATTGAAAAAGCGACGCTCAGCGTCGCTTTTTTTTGACTAAAATAAAGCTTATAGCAAAACCAAAAGGAATAGCTCAATGAAAAAAGCCTCAACTGCAACTCTGATCTTATTACTGTTTACCACCGGTGCTTATGCGGGTTCGTGGCTTGACTCGATCAGTGATAAAGACACACAAGAGAGCATCTCTAAATTGGTAACAGAACATAGTGAAATCGCTGACCACAGCATTCCGCTAAGTGGCATTCTAGCTGACAAACTTCCTGTCACCACCGAGCAAGCACTAGGAGGCAGTGGTGCGCTACTAGGACTAGCACAGCAACAGCTATCGTCAGCGGATCTATCAGAACTCGAATCACTGATCCCTTGGTCTTCGAATTTACCTGACATGCAAGGCATTGTCGGCAACATCGAAAATATGCAGGCGGTAAACAAAGCGTTTGAAAGCGTAGGACTGGACCCATCAATGGTAAACCAATTTGTTCCAGTGATTCTTGACTACTTAAAAGAGAGTGGCGCAAGTGAAGGGCTACTTGGCTCATTAAGCAGTTTATGGAAAGCTTAACCGGCAAACTTATACCAATCAGGATAAGTAAATGGTCAGGAAATTGCTCAAGGAAAATCGCTTAGAACTAGGCGCAGATTGCCGCTAACTAGTTATTCTAATTACAAAATCTGCAACAACGTTATCAGCGATTTTAATCAGCATGAATGATCAAAGACTTATGCTGATTGGTATTAAATACAACAAAGCGATAGATTAGTATCTATCGCTTTTTTATTGTTTGTTTTCTAGATACAAAAAAGCCGAGCTTATGCTCGGCTTTTTCGTTCTTTCGAACCTGATTACTCAGCAGCAGTTTCTTCAGCAGCTGGGCGATCTACAAGCTCAATGTAAGCCATTGGAGCTTTGTCACCAGCACGGAAGCCAGCTTTTAGGATACGAGTGTAACCGCCCTGACGAGCAGCAAAACGTGGACCTAGTTCGTTAAACAGTTTTGCAACTACTTCGTTATCACGAGTGCGTGCAAATGCAAGACGACGGTTAGCAACACTGTCAGTCTTAGCTAGTGTAATCAAAGGCTCAACTACGCGACGTAGCTCTTTTGCTTTAGGCAATGTAGTCTTGATAACTTCATGACGTACTAAAGAGCTAGCCATATTGCTGAACATCGCTTTACGATGTGAGCTGTTGCGGTTGAGTTGACGACCACTCTTACGATGGCGCATGACCTAATCCTTCTAACTAGTATCGATTAATCTTCAGCGATAGACGCTGGTGGCCAGTTTTCTAGGCGCATGCCCAGAGAAAGACCACGTGATGCAAGTACGTCTTTAATCTCAGTAAGAGATTTTTTACCAAGGTTTGGCGTTTTAAGTAGCTCAACCTCAGTACGCTGTACAAGATCACCGATGTAGTGAATCGCTTCTGCTTTCAGACAGTTAGCAGAGCGAACTGTTAGTTCAAGATCGTCTACAGGACGCAGTAGGATCGGATCGAATTCAGGCTTCTCTTCCTTCTCCTCAGGTACACGTACATCACGTAGATCTACGAACGCATCTAGTTGCTCAGCTAGGATAGTAGCTGCGCGACGGATTGCTTCCTCAGGATCAAGAGTACCGTTCGTTTCCATATCGATTACAAGCTTGTCTAGGTCTGTACGTTGCTCTACACGAGCCGCGTCAACAGAGTAAGCAATCTTGTCTACTGGACTGTATGTTGCATCAACCAGTAGGCGACCAATAGGGCGCTCATCTTCTTCAGTATGGATACGAGCAGAAGCAGGAACATAACCGCGACCACGTTCAACTTTGATGCGCATAGCGATCTCAGCGTTGTCATCCGTTAGGTGACAAATTACGTGTTCTGGGTTAACGATCTCTACATCACCATCATGGGTGATGTCACCTGCAACCACAGGGCCCGAGCCTGATTTGTTAAGCGTAATAAACACTTCATCTTTGCCTTCAGCAACGCGTACAGCAAGACCTTTAAGGTTAAGTAGGATTTCAAGAATATCTTCTTGAACGCCTTCTTTCGTGCTGTATTCGTGTAGAACGCCTTCAATCTCTACTTCTGTTACAGCACAACCTGGCATAGAAGATAGTAGAATACGGCGAAGTGCATTACCCAGAGTATGGCCAAAACCACGCTCTAACGGCTCAAGAGTTACTTTTGCGTGTGTCGTGCTGATTTGTTCGATGTCAACAAGACGTGGCTTAAGAAATTCTGTTACAGAACCCTGCATTGTGTCCTCTCTTTAGTTTAAACCTTACTTAGAGTAAAGCTCGACGATCAATTGTTCGTTGATGTCAGCTGATAGATCAGAACGCTCAGGCATACGCTTGAATGTACCTTCCATCTTACCGCCATCTACTTCAATCCAAGTTGGTTTTTCGCGTTGTTCTGCAACTTCTAGAGCTGCTTTAATGCGAGACTGCTGTTTAGCTTTCTCACGAATAGACACAACGTCGTTAGCCGCTACTTTGAAAGAAGGAACGTTTACAACTTTACCGTTAACTAGGATAGCTTTGTGGCTAACTAGCTGACGAGATTCAGCGCGAGTTGCACCAAAGCCCATACGGTAAACTACGTTATCAAGACGACCTTCAAGAAGTTGAAGCAGGTTTTCACCTGTGTTGCCTTTAAGGCGTGCAGCTTCTTTGTAGTAGTTACGGAATTGTTTTTCTAGAACGCCGTACATACGACGAACTTTTTGCTTCTCACGAAGCTGAACGCCATACTCAGATAGACGACCGCGACGAGCGCCGTGTACACCTGGTGCGTTATCAATTTTACACTTGGTATCGATCGCGCGAACACCAGACTTAAGGAATAAGTCAGTGCCTTCACGACGGCTAAGCTTCAGCTTAGGACCCAAATATCTTGCCATGATTCTTCTCCAATAGTCCTAGAAACGTTATACGCGACGTTTCTTAGGTGGACGACAACCGTTATGAGGGATTGGTGTAGCATCAACGATGTTTGTGATGCGGAAACCAGCTGCGTTCAGTGCGCGAACAGTAGATTCACGACCTGGACCAGGACCCTTAACCATAACTTCCAAGTTCTTAAGACCGTACTCTTTAGCCATTTCAGCACAACGCTCAGCAGCAACCTGTGCAGCGAACGGAGTAGACTTACGAGAACCACGGAAACCTGAACCACCTGCAGTAGCCCAAGCTAGTGCATTACCTTGACGGTCAGTAATGGTAACGATTGTGTTGTTGAAAGAAGCATGGATGTGCGCAACACCGTCTGCAACTTGTTTGCGAACGCGTTTACGCGCGCGAGTTGGTTGTTTAGCCATTGTACTCTACCTTCCCGATTATTTCTTGATCGGCTTACGCGGACCCTTGCGGGTGCGAGCGTTGGTTTTAGTACGCTGTCCACGTAGTGGTAGACTGCGACGATGACGAAGACCACGGTAACAGCCAAGGTCCATAAGACGCTTGATGTTCATTGATACTTCACGACGTAGATCACCTTCTACAGTGTACTTAGCTACACCATCACGCAGTTGATCGATCTGTTCATCAGATAGTTCACTGATCTTAACATCTTCAGCAATACCCACTTCAGCTAGGATAGCTTTAGAGCGAGTCTTACCGATGCCGTAGATCGCAGTTAGTGCGATTACAGCGTGTTTTTGATCAGGAATGTTAATGCCTGCTATACGGGCCATTATTCACTCCATAGTGTTTCTTAAAAGAATTAGCCGCAGCAAAGCCCGTCTCGGATACGCTGCGGAGTACTACTTCTTTTGCACGCAAAAGGTAGGCCGAGAAATATACTCGACACTACCTTACATTTCAAGTAAAAATTTCTGCTGATTAGCCTTGGCGCTGTTTATGCTTTGGCTCACTGCAAATCACGCGAACGACACCGTTACGCTTGATAACTTTACAGTTACGGCAGATTTTTTTAACGGAAGCACGAACTTTCATTGCTAAACTCCGTAAATGAAATCTGACACTACCGCCGAATTAACGGCCATAGCCTTTCAGATTCGCTTTCTTCAACACAGAATCATACTGTTGAGACATCAGATGAGTCTGTACCTGTGCCATAAAGTCCATGATAACCACAACTACGATTAGTAGTGATGTGCCGCCAAAGTAGAAACGTACGTTCCACGCGACCATCATGAACTCTGGGATCAGACAGATAAAGGTAATGTACATCGCGCCCGCTAGGGTTAAGCGTGTCATCACTTTATCAATGTACTTGGCTGTCTGCTCGCCTGGGCGGATGCCGGGTACGAATGCACCAGACTTCTTCAAGTTATCTGCCGTTTCACGCGGGTTGAAAACCAACGCCGTGTAGAAGAAGCAGAAGAAGATAATCGCTGCTGCATATAGCATTACATACAGAGGTTGACCTGGGCTAAGAGCCAAAGACACGTCAGTTAACCAACCGAACGCGCTGCTCTCACCATTCTGACCAAACCACTGAGCCAGTGTTCCTGGGAACAGGATAATGCTTGATGCAAAGATTGCTGGAATAACACCTGCCATATTAATTTTAAGTGGCAAGTGAGTGCTTTGCGCAGCAAATACTTTACGACCTTGTTGACGCTTCGCGTAGTTTACAACGATACGACGTTGACCACGCTCCATGAAAACAACAAAGTAGATTACTGCAAAAGCAAGTACACCAATCAACAGCAGAAGAAGTACATGCAGTTCACCTTGACGCGCCTGCTCGATTGTTTGACCGATTGCCGAAGGCAATCCAGCAACAATACCTGCAAAGATTAGTAATGAAATACCATTACCAATTCCACGCTCTGTAATTTGTTCACCTAACCACATTAGGAACATGGTACCGGTTACTAAACTTACGGTAGCAATTAGCGTAAACATGGTTTGGTTGATAACAACCAGATTATCGACCATGTTTGGTAAGCCAGTTGCAATACCAATAGCTTGGAATGTTGCAAGTACGAGCGTGCCATAGCGTGTATATTGGCTAATCTTACGACGGCCAGCTTCACCCTCTTTCTTGAGTTCAGCTAACGCTGGATGAACTACAGTTAGCAGTTGGACAACAATCGAAGCCGAAATATACGGCATGATGCCCAACGCTAATATAGATGCACGCTCAAGAGCACCACCGGAGAACATGTTAAACATTTCAACGATGGTACCTTTTTGCTGTTCGAACAAATCGGCAAGTACAGCTGCGTCAATACCAGGGATTGGTACGAAAGAACCTGCACGGAATACTAAAAGTGCACCTAATACAAACAATAGGCGCGATTTTAACTCCGCCAATCCATTCTTCGCACTACTAAAATCTTGTCCTGGTTTTTTAGCCATCTGTACCTTTCCTTCGAAGATTATTCTTCTACTTTACCGCCTGCAGCTTCGATAGCAGCTTTAGCGCCTTTAGTCACACGTAGACCTTTAACAGTCACTGACTTGCTGATTTCACCAGAAAGAACAACTTTTACGAATTCGATGTTCTTAGTGATTACGTTAGCAGCTTTCAGGCTGTTTAGATCTACTACGTCACCTTCAACTTTCGCTAGCTCAGCTAGACGAACTTCAGCAGACACTAGGCTCTTACGAGAAGTGAAACCGAATTTTGGTAGACGTTGTTTCAGAGGCATTTGACCGCCTTCAAAACCTGGACGAACTTTACCGCCAGAGCGTGACTTTTGACCTTTATGGCCACGGCCACCAGTTTTACCTAGGCCAGAACCAATACCGCGACCAAGACGCTTAGGAGCGTGCTTTGAGCCAGCAGCTGGTGCAAGAGTATTCAAACGCATTCTGATTACTCCTCAACTTTAACCATGTAGTAAACCTTGTTGATCATACCGCGAACGCACGGAGTATCTTCAAGTTCTACTGTGTGGTTGATTTTACGAAGACCTAGACCACGCAAAGTAGCTTTGTGCTTTGGTAGGCGGCCAATTGAGCTTTTAGTTTGAGTTACTTTAATAGTTGCCATGGTGTTCTTACTCCGAAATAGATTCAACAGTTAGACCACGTTTAGCAGCAACCATTTCTGGTGACTTAACGCTAGCTAGAGCATCGATCGTTGCACGAACGATGTTGATAGGGTTCGTAGAACCGTATGCTTTAGATAGTACGTTATGTACGCCAGCAACTTCTAGTACTGCACGCATCGCACCACCTGCGATAACACCAGTACCTTCTGCAGCAGGCTGCATGTAAACTTTAGAGCCCGAGTGGCGACCTTTCACTGGGTGGTGAAGAGTGCCTTCGTTTAGCGCAACAGTAATCATGTTACGACGCGCTTTTTCCATTGCTTTTTGGATCGCTGCAGGTACTTCACGAGCTTTGCCGTAACCGAAACCTACACGACCGTTACCGTCACCAACTACAGTTAGTGCAGTAAAGCTCATGATTCGACCACCTTTAACCGTTTTAGAAACGCGGTTAACTGCGATTAGCTTTTCTTGCAAATCATTCGCTTGAACTTGTTGTTCTTTAGCCATCTTCCAACCCTACCTTAGAATTTCAGACCAGCTTCGCGAGCAGATTCTGCTAGCGCCGCTACTCGACCGTGGTATTGGAAACCAGAACGATCGAATGCAACTGCAGATACGCCTTTTTCAAGAGCGCGCTCAGCAACAGCTTTACCTACTGCTTTAGCTGCATCGATGTTACCAGTGTATTTCACTTGCTCACGGATCGCTTTTTCTACAGTAGATGCTGCAGCGATAACTTCAGAGCCGTTAGCCGCAATCACCTGTGCGTACACGTGACGAGGAGTACGGTGTACTACTAGGCGAGTTGCACCCAGTTCTGCAATCTTACGACGTGCACGTGTAGCACGACGGATGCGAGATGCTTTCTTATCCATAGTGTTACCTTACTTCTTCTTAGCTTCTTTAGTACGCACATTTTCATCTGCGTAACGAACACCTTTACCTTTGTAAGGCTCAGGTTGACGGTAAGAACGAATGTCAGCCGCAACTTGACCAACTACTTGCTTATCGCAACCAGTTAGAATGATTTCAGTTTGGCTTGGACACTCAGCTGTTACGCCCGCTGGCAACTCGTGCTCAACAGGGTGTGAGAAGCCTAGTGTTAGACCTACAGCGTTGCCTTTGATAGCAGCACGGTAACCAACACCTTTAAGAACTAGCTTCTTCGTAAAGCCTTCAGTCACACCGATAACCATGTTGTTAACTAGAGCGCGAGCAGTACCTGCTTGAGCCCATGCGTTTACAACACCTTCTTTAGGACCGAATGTAAGGTTGTTTTCTTCCTGAGCGATCACTACAGCGTCGTTAAGTACGCGAGATAGCTCGCCCTTAGCGCCTTTGATAGTGATTTCTTGGCCGTTTAGTTTCACCTCTACGCCAGCTGGAATAGCGACAGGTGCTTTAGCAACACGAGACATAGTCTACTCCTTACGCAACGTAACAGATGATTTCACCACCAAGACCTGCTTTACGAGCAGCGCGGTCTGACATAAGACCCTTGGAAGTAGAAACGATAGCAACACCTAGGCCACCCATTACAGAAGGAAGTTGATCTTTCTTCTTGTAAACACGTAGACCTGGACGAGAAACACGCTTAAGTTGCTCGATTACTGGTTTAGCTTGGAAGTACTTAAGAGTAACTTCTAGCTCAGGTTTTGCTTCGCCTTCAACAGCGAAGTCAACGATGTAACCTTCAGCTTTCAGTAGTGCAGCAATTGCAACTTTAAGCTTTGAAGAAGGCATTTTAACAGCAACTTTATTTGCTGCCTGACCGTTACGAACGCGGGTCAGCATATCCGAAATCGGATCTTGCATGCTCATATGATTTACTCCAAATGATTAAGTGGCAATTACCAGCTAGCCTTACGAAGTCCAGGAATCTCGCCTTTCATGCAAGCTTCGCGAACTTTGATACGGCTTAGACCGAACTTACGTAGGTAACCGTGTGGGCGACCAGTTTGGTTGCAACGGTTGCGCTGACGTGATGCACTTGAATCGCGTGGAAGAGCTTGCAGTTTAAGAACTGCGTTCCAACGATCTTCTTCAGATGCGTTTACATCGCTAATGATAGCTTTAAGCGCTGCACGCTTTTCAGCGAACTTAGCTACTAGCTTCGCACGTTTTGCTTCACGTGCTTTCATCGAATTTTTAGCCATAACAGTAACCCTTCACCTTACTTACGGAATGGGAAGTTAAAGGCAGCCAGCAGAGCACGGCCTTCCTCATCGGAACCAGCAGACGTCGTGATAGTGATATCAAGACCGCGGACACGATCAACTTTATCAAAGTCGATTTCCGGGAAGATGATTTGCTCGCGAACGCCCATGCTGTAGTTACCGCGTCCGTCAAAAGACTTAGCGCTAACACCACGGAAGTCACGTACACGTGGAAGAGCGATGTTAATTAAACGCTCAAGAAAATCCCACATACGTTCGCCACGCAAGGTTACTTTACAACCGATTGGGTAGCCTTCACGGATTTTGAAACCAGCAACAGATTTGCGAGCTTTAGTGATAAGTGGCTTTTGACCAGAGATCGTTGCCATATCAGCAGCTGCGTTTTCTAGCAGTTTCTTATCGTTGATTGCTTCACCCACACCCATGTTAAGGGTGATCTTTTCGATTCTAGGGACTTGCATGACGCTTGAGTAGCTGAACTCTTTGGTCAGTTCAGCAACTACAGACGACTTGTAGTAATCATGCAGTTTCGCCATAGTAGAACTCCAAATTACTTTCTATTAGTTAGAAACAGTTTCGCCGTTAGACTTGAAGAAACGAACTTTCTTACCGTCTTCGATGCGGAAACCGATGCGGTCTGCTTTACCAGTAGCTGCGTTGAAGATCGCAACGTTAGAAACATCAATCGCTGCTTCTTGCTCTACGATACCGCCTTGGATACCTAGTGCAGGAACAGGTTTTTGGTGTTTCTTAACTAGATTGATACCTTCTACGATAACTTTACCAGTTGTCAGAACCTTAGTTACTTTACCTTTCTTGCCTTGGTCTTTACCAGCAAGAACGATTACTTCGTCATTACGACGGATTTTAGCTGCCATCTCTTAGCGCTCCTTACAGAACTTCTGGAGCCAGTGAAACGATCTTCATGAACTTATCGCCACGAAGCTCACGTGTCACAGGGCCAAAGATACGTGTACCGATTGGTTGCTCAGTATTGTCATTCAACAATACGCAAGCATTACGGTCGAAGCGAATGACAGAACCGTCTGGACGACGAACGCCTTTGCGAGTGCGCACAACAACCGCCTTCAGAACGTCACCTTTTTTAACTTTACCGCGAGGAATTGCTTCCTTCACAGTAACTTTGATAACGTCACCGATATGTGCATAACGGCGGTGTGAGCCACCCAGGACCTTAATACACATTACCTTGCGCGCGCCTGAGTTATCAGCTGCGTCAAGTGTACTTTGCATTTGGATCATTGTTAGTGCTCCGCTAAATATTAATAACTAGACCCATCACGGGTCGGGCTGCCTCTTTAAAAGGGACGCGAATTGTACCACCCTTTTTTGTGATTGGGTAGTCAAAAAATAAACGGCCCCAAAATAATTTTGGAGCCGTTTAATTTCATAGAAATAGCTTAAGATTAACCTTTAGCTTTTTCTAGAACTTTTACCAATGTCCAAGACTTAGTCTTAGATAGTGGACGGCACTCTGCGATTTCAACAGTGTCGCCTAGGCCACACTCGTTGTTTTCGTCATGTGCGTGTACTTTAGTCGTACGTTTAACGAACTTACCGTAAATCGGGTGTTTTACGAAACGTTCGATAGCAACTACGATAGACTTGTCCATCTTGTCGCTAACTACACGACCTTGTTGAGTACGTTTTACTTCGCTCATTATGCGCCTGCCTTCTCAGTCAAAACAGTTTTCACACGTGCGATATCACGGCGTACAGCTTTCAGAGTATGAGTTTGCTGTAGTTGACCAGTTGCAGCTTGCATGCGCAAGTTGAACTGTTCACGTAGCAAATTCAATAGCTCAGCGTTAAGCTCTTCAACGCTCTTTTCGCGTAGATCTTGTGCTTTCATCACATCACCTGCTTAGTTACAAATGTAGTCTTGAATGGCAGTTTACGAGCCGCTAGGCGGAACGCTTCACGTGCCAATTCTTCAGGTACACCACCCATTTCGTACATAACCTTACCAGGTTGGATTTGGGCTACCCAGTACTCAACGTTACCTTTACCCTTACCTTGACGAACTTCAAGTGGTTTTTCTGTGATAGGTTTGTCTGGGAACACACGGATCCAGATTTTACCTTGACGCTTAACGTGACGTGTCATTGCACGACGTGCCGCTTCGATTTGACGAGCAGTTAGACGACCACGGCCAACAGCTTTAAGACCGAATTCGCCGAAGCTTACATCAGTACCTTTAGCTAGACCACGGTTACGACCTGTCTGAACCTTACGGAACTTAGTACGTTTAGGTTGTAGCATCTGTCGACTCCTTACTTACGGCCTTTGCGCTGCTTCTTAGGCTTGTCAGCCTTAGGCTCTACAGCGTTAGCTGCTGGCATACCGCCTAGGATCTCACCTTTGAAGATCCAAGTCTTAATGCCGATCACACCGTATTGAGTGTGAGCCGAAGAAGTTGCGTAATCAATGTCAGCACGTAGAGTGTGTAGAGGCACACGACCTTCACGGTACCACTCAGAACGTGCGATTTCAGCGCCGCCTAGACGACCGCTTACTTCCACTTTGATGCCTTTAGCGCCTAGACGCATAGCGTTTTGTACCGCGCGCTTCATAGCACGACGGAACATAACACGACGCTCTAGTTGAGACGCGATGCTGTCACCAACAAGTTGAGCGTCAAGCTCAGGTTTACGTACTTCAGCGATGTTAATTTGCGCTGGTACACCTGCGATTTTCGCTACAGCTGCACGTAGTTTCTCTACGTCTTCACCTTTCTTACCGATTACTACGCCTGGACGAGCAGTGTGAATAGTCACACGGATGCTCTTAGCAGGACGCTCGATAACGATACGTGATAGTGATGCTTTTGCTAGTTCCTTAGTTAGGAACTGACGTACCTTGAAGTCGCCGTCTAGGTTGTCAGCGAAATCTTTGGTATTAGCAAACCATGTAGCATTCCAAGGCTTAACGATGCCAAGACGAATACCATTTGGATGTACTTTTTGACCCATTGCTTACTCTCCTAGTCTCTTAGCGATCTGCTACAACAACAGTGATGTGGCTTGAACGCTTCAAGATACGATCCGCACGACCTTTAGCACGAGGCATAATACGCTTCATGATCGGGCCTTCATCTACGAAGATTTTAGCGACATTTAGATCGTCGATATCTGCACCTTCGTTGTGCTCCGCATTCGCGATAGCTGATTCAAGAACTTTCTTGATTAGTTCAGCAGCTTTTTTGTTGCTGAAAGTCAAGATTTCTAGTGCTTGGTCAACGTTTTTACCACGAATTTGATCTGCAACTAAGCGAGCTTTCTGAGGCGAAATGCGAGCAAAGTTATGTTTAGCAATAGCTTCCATTATTTACTCCTTAACGCTTCTTAGCTTTCTTATCCGCAGCGTGACCGCGGTAAGTACGAGTTGGTGCGAATTCACCCAGTTTGTGACCGATCATTTCTTCAGTTACAAATACTGGTACGTGCTGACGACCATTATGGACAGCGATGGTCAAACCGATCATCGTAGGGATGATCATTGAGCGACGGGACCAAGTCTTAAGTGGCTTTTTGTCTCCGCTTTCCACCGCTTTCTCTACCTTCTTCAGCAAGTGTAGGTCAATAAATGGACCTTTCTTGAGAGAACGTGGCATGGCGATTCCTCTTTATATAGATTACTTGTTACGACGACGTACGATGTACTTGTCAGTGCGTTTGTTCTTACGAGTCTTGAAGCCTTTAGTTGGCATACCCCATGGTGATACTGGGTGACGACCGCCTGATGTACGACCTTCACCACCACCGTGTGGGTGGTCAACCGGGTTCATTACCACACCGCGAACGGTTGGACGAACACCACGCCAGCGCTTAGCACCAGCTTTGCCTAATTCACGTAGCATGTGCTCAGAGTTGCCTACTTCACCGATTGTTGCACGGCCTTCAGACAATACTTTGCGCATTTCGCCAGAACGTAGACGGATAGTTACATATGAACCGTCGCGAGCAACGATTTGAGCATATGCACCAGCCGAACGAGCTAGCTGACCACCTTTACCAGGTTTAAGTTCAACGTTGTGTACAGTTGAACCTACTGGGATGTTACGCATTGGAAGCGTGTTACCAGCTTTGATTGGTGCATCAACACCAGACTGGATAGCATCACCAGCTTTTAGACCTTTAGGTGCTAGGATGTAACGACGCTCACCGTCTTTGTAAAGAACTAGAGCGATGTTTGCGCTACGGTTTGGATCGTATTCTAGACGCTCAACTTTCGCTGGGATACCGTCTTTAGTACGTTTAAAGTCAATTACACGGTAGTGCTGCTTGTGACCACCACCGATGTGACGTACTGTAATACGACCGTTGTTGTTACGACCGCCGTTCTTAGAGTTTTTCTCTAGAAGTGGTGCGTAAGGCTTACCCTTGTGTAGGTCAGCGTTAACAACTTTAACAACGTGACGACGACCAGGGGAAGTCGGCTTACATTTAACAATAGCCATTTCTCAACTACTCCTGTTATTCCGCGCCGCCAACAAAGTCAAGATCTTGACCTTCGTTCAAAGTAACGTACGCTTTCTTAACGTCGCTGCGGCGACCTTGGCGTAGACCTTGACGTTTGGTCTTACCCTTAGTGATAAGAGTATTTACAGACTTAACTTCAACTTCAAATAGCTTTTCTACAGCTGCTTTGATCTCTTTCTTAGTTGCATCTTTAGCTACTTTGAAAACGATTGTGTTCGCCTTCTCTGCAGCCATAGTTGCTTTTTCAGAGATGTGCGGAGCACGTAGAACTTTTAGGATACGTTCTTCAGTGATCATGCTAGCATCTCCTCAACTTGCTTAACTGCATCAGCAGTCATTAGAACCTTGTCAAATGCAATTAGAGAAACTGGGTCAATACCAGCTGCATCACGTGCATCAACTTTGTATAGGTTACGAGCTGCTAAGAATAGATTTTCATCTACTTCGCCAGTTACGATTAGTACATCGTTAAGCTCAAGTTCTTTAAGCTTAGCAACTAGCTCTTTAGTTTTTGGCGCTTCTACAGAGAAGTTATCAACAACGATTAGACGCTCTTGACGAACTAGCTCAGAAAGAATGCTCTTCATAGCACCGCGGTACATTTTTTTGTTTACTTTTTGGCTGTGATCTTGAGGTTTCGCAGCAAAAGTAACACCACCTGTACGCCAGATTGGGCTACGGATTGTACCAGCACGTGCACGGCCAGTACCTTTTTGACGCCATGGCTTAGCGCCACCGCCAGAAACTTCTGAACGTGTTTTTTGAGCGCGTGTACCTTGACGAGCACCTGCTGCAAACGCAACAACTACTTGGTGTACAAGAGCTTCGTTAAACTCACGTCCGAAAGTAGTTTCAGAAACAGTCAGTGCATCAGCACCTTTAACCATAAGTTCCATTACTTACTCCTGAGACGTTATGCTTTAATAGCTGGTTTAACGATCACGTTACCGCCAGTTGCGCCTGGGACTGCACCTTTAATAAGAAGCAGATTGCGCTCAGCGTCAACACGTACGATCTCTAGGTTTTGAGTCGTTACACGCTCAGCACCCATGTGACCTGCCATTTTCTTGCCTTTGAACACGCGACCTGGAGTTTGACATTGGCCAATAGAACCAGGAGCACGGTGAGACAATGAGTTACCGTGAGTCATATCTTGAGTACGGAAGTTCCAACGCTTAACAGCGCCTTGGAAACCTTTACCCTTAGATGTACCAGTAACGTCTACTTTCTTAGTTTCGTTGAATAGTTCAACTGTTAGCTCAGCGCCAACTTCGAACGATTCACCGTTTTCCAAACGGAATTCCCAAAGACCGCGACCAGCTTCAACACCAGCTTTCGCAAAGTGACCAGCTTCTGGTTTAGTAACGCGGTTAGCTTTCTTAGTACCAGCAGTAACTTGGATTGCTGCGTAGCCGTCAGTCTCAAGAGATTTAACTTGAGTTACACGGTTCGCTTCAACCTCAACAACAGTTACAGGGATAGAAACGCCTTCTTCAGTAAATACGCGGGTCATGCCCACTTTACGACCGATTAGACCAATCATTCTTCTAATCTCCCTTAACCTAGGCTAATTTGTACGTCAACGCCCGCAGCAAGGTCTAGACGCATCAGAGCATCAACAGTTTTGTCTGTTGGCTCAACGATGTCGATTAGACGTTTGTGAGTACGGATTTCGTACTGATCACGAGCATCTTTGTTAACGTGTGGAGAGATAAGAACTGTGAAACGCTCTTTACGAGTAGGTAGTGGGATTGGACCACGAACCTGTGCGCCAGTGCGCTTAGCCGTTTCAACGATTTCCGCTGTAGAAGCGTCGATTAGTTTGTAATCGAAAGCTTTTAGGCGGATACGGATACGTTGGTTCTGCATGAGACAGAGCTCCAATTATTAAAAATTACACAAACAATATCGCCACTCAAACTCGTCAAGACGAGAGAATGCCGATTGATTTATGTGAAACCGTAGCATCCAAGATTAGGACGCATTGTCAGTTAATTTTCGATTAACTACCCCTACATACCAGAGTCACCTCTGGGGATAGTTTTTCCGAAGAAAAGATAGCTAATTGTATTAACCGCGAACATAAGCTGAGTCTACATTACCTGACGTTACCTTTCGATAAGTCAGCTCCTCGCTGCTCATTGGTTCACAACTGGCTTAACCAGTGCGCTGCATTATACAGATCACAATTTTATGTGCAAGAGTTGGTTGGAAAATAATCTTGAAAAAGCGGACGCCCTGCTTTGCATGGCTTTGAGATGCGGGAACGCGAAGCTTATGCTCCGCTACGGAACGCTGTGCTCGCAAACACACGACCCAAAATACAACATCGAATAAAAAAGGATGTGAAGCTATACAGCGTTCACATCCCTTCTCGGTAGCTAATCTCCATCGAGATTAGCGTTCCGTGATCCGTAAGCAACGCTCTTTAAGCGTTGCGCTCACTTTTACAAGCTACGCTGACGCACAGCTTCAAACAAACAGATACCTGAAGCTACTGATACGTTAAGACTTGAAACCGTACCTGCCATTGGGATCTTGATTAGGTCATCACAGGTTTCGCGCGTTAGGCGACGCATGCCGTCACCTTCTGCACCCATTACGATTGCCAGTTTACCGGTCAGTTTTGCTTGGTAAATGTCGTGCGTCGCTTCACCTGCCGTACCAACAAACCAAACACCCTGCTCTTGCAGTGCACGCATCGTACGTGCAAGGTTAGTCACGCGGATTAGCGGTACAATCTCAGCAGCACCACAAGCAACTTTACTCACTGTTGCCGTCATTGGTGCTGAGCGATCTTTCGGTACGATAACTGCCGCAACACCCGCTGCATCTGCGTTACGCAGGCAAGCACCTAGGTTATGCGGATCAGTCACGCCATCCAATACCAACAGCAGTGGCTGTTCATGCTGAGCCAGAATGTCATCAAGGTCGTTCTCGTTAAGCTGTTTAGCCGGCTTAACTCGAGCGATGATACCTTGGTGGTTTGCGCCTTGCGCTTTGTCATCTAGCGTTTTACGCACCATCTGTTGAATCGACACACCACAACGTTGCAGTTCATTCAAAATTGGCAATAGACGGTCGTCTTGACGACCTTTTAATACGAACGCTTCAATAAAACGCTCAGGTTCACGCTCTAGTACTGCTTTGACTGCGTGAATACCGTAAAGAAATTCGTTACTCATTATCTAAACCTGTTATTCGCTCTTTGCGCGCTTAGTTTTCTTCGGCTTGCTATGCGGCTTTTTCTTACGTGCCTTTTTCACTTTCGGCTTGTTGGCATCACCACTCACCTCGTTAGGTCCTTTACGCTCTTTGCGCTCGGCAGGCTCTGGACGTTTCGTCGGTTCAATGTCTGGTGTTGCTTTGCGCTCCGAACGGCTTCCCGTCGCGGCACGTTTTTTCGCTTTCGCTTTCTGCTGTGCTTCTGCCGCACGCTTCTTCGCCGTCTTTCCTTTGCCGCGTAGCTTACGACTTGTTTCGACTAATTCAAAGTCAATTTGCTTATCGTTCAAGTTGACCGACAGCACTTTCACTTTTACTGCATCACCAAGACGGTAAATAGCACCGAAACTTTCGCCGATAAGTCTTTGACCAATTGGGTCAAATTGGTAGTAGTCGTTCGCCAAGGATGAAATATGAACCAAGCCATCGATGTGCAGTTCAGTCAAACGGACAAAGAAACCAAAGCTAGTTACATTGGCAATCACGCCGTCTAGCTCTTCACCTACGTGATCCTGCATGTACTCACACTTGAGCCAATCAGCAACTTCACGAGTCGCATCGTCCGCGCGACGCTCAGTCATCGAACATTGCTCACCGTAGAAATCCATATCGTCAAATGAGTAATGGAAACCACCGGTTGGTGTCCAACGGTCTTGGTTACGACCTTCTTCTTTGGCTATCAAATATTTGATTGCGCGGTGTAACAATAAGTCAGGGTAGCGACGAATTGGTGACGTAAAGTGCGCGTAGCGTTTAAGTGCTAAACCAAAGTGACCGCAGTTATCCGCGCTGTACACTGCTTGCTTCATTGAGCGCAGCAGCATAGTTTGGATCAACTCTTTATCTTGGCGCTCAGCAATCTGTTTTACTAGCTCAGCATAATCGGTTGGCGATGGCTCCAGACCGCCACCTAGGTTTAGACCTAGCTCGCCAAGGAAATCACGGAAACCTTGCAGGCGTAGTTCACCCGGAGTTTCGTGAATACGGAACAATGCCGGCTCTTTGGCTTTCTCTACCAACGATGCTGAAGCGATGTTCGCCAAAATCATACACTCTTCGATGATCTTGTGCGCATCGTTACGAATCACAGGTTCAATGCGGTCAATCTTACGGTCAGCATTAAAGATGAACTTCGCTTCCACCGTTTCAAACTCGATCGCACCACGATTATCGCGCGCATCTTTCAGCACCTTGTACATCTTATGCAGTTCTTCTAGATGTGGCACCAATGGCTGATAGCGTTCACGTAGCTCTTCATTGCCATCGAGAATTTCACCCACTTTGGTGTAAGTCAGACGTGCATGAGAGTTCATCACCGCTTCATAGTGCTTGTAGCTTGATAGCTTACCGCTCGCCGAGATAGTCATCTCACACACCATACATAGACGGTCAACTTGCGGGTTAAGCGAACATAAGCCGTTCGACAGCACTTCTGGCAGCATAGGGACAACTTGCGATGGGAAGTAAACCGAGTTACCACGGTTAATCGCTTCTTTATCGAGCGCCGTTTCTGGGCGTACGTAGTAACTTACGTCAGCAATCGCCACCCATAGACGCCAACCGCCGCCTTTTTTCGCTTCACAGTAAACCGCATCATCAAAGTCACGTGCGTCTTCACCATCAATCGTGACCAAAGGCAACTGGCGTAAATCAACACGACCGACTTTGGCTTCTTCTGGCACTTCTTCGCCCAGATTCGCAACTTGCTTGTCGACAGCTTCTGGCCACTCGTGAGGAATTTGGTGGGTACGAATGGCAATTTGCGTTTCCATACCTGGTGCCATGTTCTCACCAAGTACTTCCACTACTTTACCCATCATGCCACGAGAGCGTGAACCACGGTCGGTGATCTCGATAACCACCACGTTACCCATACGGGCACCGGCTTTTTGGTCATTTGGGATCAAGATGTCATGGCTGATGCGTGAATCGTCTGGCACCACGTATGAATAGCCATATTCTAAGAAGAAACGACCCACAATTTGTGTATTGCGCTCTTCCAATACGCGAACTAAGCGTCCTTCCTTGCGACCGCGTTTTGAGTTTTGCGTTGGTTGCACCAACACGAAGTCACCATGAATGATGTTTTTCATTTGATGGTGAGGCAGCACGATATCGTCTTCTTTCTTCATGCTACCTTCAGGTCTTACCCAGCCGTGACCGTCTTTATGACCAATCACGTGGCCTTTCACCATTTCGAGTTTTTCAGGTAGCGCATAGCATTGACGACGAGTGAAGACCAGTTGTCCATCACGCTCCATAGCACGCAGTCGACGGCGCAAGCCTTCATACTGCTCTTCGCCTTCAAGTTGCAGTGCTTCGAATAAATCATTGCGGTTTAGTGGGACGCCAGCCTGCGCTAGAAATTCAAGAATGAATTCACGGCTTGGAATCGGATTTTCATAATTTTCTGATTCACGATCAGCGAATGGATCGTTTTGGATTTGGTCTGACATAAGCAAGCCCAATTAGCAAGGAAGGTATGTGGCTATTATATCTGAGTAACGATATAAGCTACAGCTTAGCTGTTACAAAAAGGAAAAATAGCCATGAAATTTTGATAACTTAGCTCACCAATGTACACGCGACAACCACTACCGATCAAGATCACACTTCATTGCAATTTATAAAGCAAACGTTTGCAAATAAAACGGCTTATTGCCATATTCAGCGCCAATTTCCTATCCCCTCCCTTTATAGGTTTAGTGATAACTATGAAACGCACTTTATTAGCAACAGCGATTGCCAGCTTAGGTCTATTCTCAGCCGTCTCAATTGCCGCAGAGAAAGTTGATCTGATGATCACCGACGCTATGGTTCTAACTATGAACCAAGACAAAACTGTTTATGAAAACGGTACTGTTGTAGTGAAAGACAACAAAATCATCGCCGTTGGTGATGAGTCTTTAGAGAAGCAATACAAAGCAGATAAAGTGTTAGACGTGGATGGCGATATCGTTATGCCGGGTCTTATCAACACTCACACTCACGTTTCAATGACCGTATTCCGCTCACTAGCGGACGACGTGCCAGATCGCCTACACCGTTACATCTTCCCATTAGAAGCGAAGCTTGTATCACGTGATATGGTGCGCATCGGTGCAAACCTAGGTAACGTTGAAATGCTAAAAGGTGGTGTGACGACTTACGCTGACATGTACTACTTTGAAGACGAAGTAGCGAAAACCGTTGATAAGATTGGCATGCGTGCAATCCTGGGTGAAACCATCATCAAGTTCCCAGTAGCATCAGCGAAGAACGCAGAAGCAGGTATCGATTACACGCTTAAATTCATTGAAGAATACAAAGACCACCCACGTATCACACCAGCATTTGCACCTCATGGTCCATACACGAACACCACAGAGATCCTGCAAAAAGTGGCGAAACTTTCGCTAGAGAAAGATGTACCAGTAATGATGCACCTAGCAGAATCTGACCGTGAGCAACAAGTGATCGCTGAACGTTCAAATGGTTTATCACCAGTGCAATACATGGAAAGTATTGGCGCACTAAACAAAAACCTAGTAGGCGCGCACATGATCCTTGTCGATGACAAAGACATCGAGCTAGTGAAGAAATCTGATATGGGTGTAGCACACAATATGAGTGCCAACATCAAATCAGCAAAAGGTGTATCACCAGCACTGCAAATGTACGATGAAAATGTACGCATCGGTCTAGGTACTGATGGTCCTATGTCTGGCAACACACTGAGCACGATTGACGAATTCAACCAAGTGGCAAAAGTGCACAAGCTAGTAAACAAAGACCGCGCAGCAATGCCACCAATCAAGGTTATCGATATGGCAACCATGGGTGCAGCAAAAGCACTACACATGGAAGACAAGATCGGCTCGCTTGAAGCAGGCAAACTGGCTGACATCATTGTTATCGATACCAAAGCGCCAAACATGGTACCGGTTTACAACCCATACTCGGCACTGGTGTACTCAGCTAACTCTGCTAACGTTCGCCACTCTATCGTTGACGGTCAGCTAATCATGCAAGATCGCGAAATCCTAACCGTAGACGAAGATCAAATCCGTAAGGAAGCACTAGAGTTTACCGAAGTGGTACGCGAAACCGTTATCGCATCAGGTGAAGTGGTTCAATAACCTCTCCCTGCTTGAAGACAAAAATGCCCAGCGATTGCTGGGCATTTTTATAAGTGCAGTTTTTGGAATTTTTAACGCAGACTTACCAGAAGGTATCGCGACGTTTCGCGCGCGCAATAATGTTGTCTGGCATACGCTGCTCAAGACCTTGTCTTAAGCGTGAAATTCGTTTGTGTTGACGCTGATCAGCCGTTACTGAGTTGTACAGCCAGCGGTAAGCATCTTCATAATCGAGTGGGCTGCCGTAATCACGCAAAAGCAATTCCGCTAAGTGAATACGCGCATTCAAGTTACCCATTGCCGCTGCCTCACGCAAGTATGGGATCGCTCGCTCTTTATCTTGCTGTACCAACGTACCACGCGAGTAATAACGACCAAGTTGCTCGAGTGCAGTCGGCAAACCTTGATGAGCCGCGTTTTCCATGTAATAAAGACCCAGTTCAACATCTTGCTCAACACACACGCCCCAAGCCAACATATCACCATACAAAAATTCGTAGGATGGCAGGCTAATACGGGTCGCGCGCGCGACAATATCTTCCACCAGCTGGCAGTTGTCGGCTTTAACTCGTTCTAAATGTTTATTCTGTTCGATCAGTTTAATTAGTTCAGCTTCGGAATATATCGGCACTGGCGCCCCCACATCCGCTACGTTAGCGTAACTAAAGGTCGCACACAGTGACATCATCAACGAAGCTGCTACTGTTCGTAGCTTCATACCTGCACTATACCTGCACTATTGTTGAATTCGATGCCTACCCTACCTAAATAATAGGCAGAATTAGTCTCGATAACTTTATCGGCAACGTTCAAAAACTCTTTAGACAAAAATTGCCCTCAGTTGGCAATAGTTTGCCACAAGCTGATGAAAAATCCAGCAAGCCTTGCCGTCTCTCACACCAGTAAACCTGCAGACAAAAAATACAGGCACAAAAAAGCCGACTCTGAAGTCGGCTTTTATCAAACTGTGTAACTCACTCGCTGCATTGAGCGACAAAGTTCTGTTTCGAATTAGTTAGCTTCGAATGGGTGAACTTTGATGATAGTTTCGTTACGGTCTGGACCAGTTGAGATGATGTCTACTGGCACACCAGTTAGTTCTTCGATACGTTTGATGTAATCAAGAGCTGCTTGTGGAAGCGCGTCTAGTGATTTTGCACCAACAGTGTTCTCAGACCAACCAGGCATAGTTTCGTAGATTGGCGTTACTTTTTCGTACTCGTCAGCAGCCATTGGCGAAACTTCTAGTACAGAGCCATCGTCCATCTTGTAACCAGTACAGATTTTTAGCTCTTCAAGACCATCTAGTACGTCTAGTTTAGTTAGACAGAAACCAGTTACTGAGTTGATTTGGATTGCACGACGCATAGCAACAGCATCGAACCAACCAGTACGGCGTAGACGACCAGTTGTTGCGCCAAACTCGTGACCAACAGTACCTAGGTGCTTACCTACTGGATCTTGCTTGTCTAGACCATCGTACAGTTCAGTTGGGAATGGACCTGCACCAACGCGAGTACAGTAAGCTTTCGCGATACCAAGGATGTAACCTAGGTGACGTGGACCAAAACCAGAACCTGCAGCAACACCACCAGCAGTTGTGTTAGAAGAAGTTACGTACGGGTAAGTACCGTGGTCGATATCTAGAAGTGTACCTTGAGCACCTTCGAACATGATCTTGTCGCCGCGCTTACGTGCTGCGTCTAGTTCGTCAGTTACGTCCATAACCATAGAAGTTAGTAGTTCAGCGTAGCCTTTAGCTTGCTCAAGTACTTCTTCGTAGCTTACTGCGTCTGCTTTGTAGTAGTTCACTAGAGCGAAGTTATGGTATTCCATTACTTCTTTTAGTTTCTCAGCGAATGCTTCCATATCGAATAGGTCGCCAACGCGTAGACCTCGACGAGCAACTTTGTCTTCGTATGCAGGACCGATACCACGACCAGTTGTACCAATCGCTTTTTTACCACGTGCAAGTTCACGCGCTTGGTCTAGCGCTACGTGGTAAGGAAGAATTAGAGGACATGCTTCAGAAATGAAAAGACGCTCACGTACTGGGATACCGCGCTCTTCTAGAGGCTTCATTTCTTTAATTAGAGCTTCAGGTGATAGAACAACACCGTTACCGATAACACATTTTACGTTATCGCGAAGGATACCTGATGGAATTAGGTGAAGAACTGTTTTCTCACCATCAATTACAAGTGTGTGACCTGCGTTGTGACCGCCTTGGTAGCGCACCACGTATTTTGCATCTTCAGTTAAAAGGTCTACGATTTTACCTTTACCTTCGTCACCCCATTGGGTGCCTAGAACGACTACGTTATTTCCCATCTTTCCAAGTCTGATTGCTAGTTAAAAAAGGATTCTAGCACTGAATCACACTTCTTGCAGTCATTTTTTAATCATACCGACTTAATCGGGTTATCGTCGAATATCGCATGATAAAAGGCTGAGCAGTGTCAGCCACTTAGCTTAATAGTGGTTAAACTGGCTATTATTCAGCATAAATTTTCACCTGCAACAAGCCGTTAGTATCAATACTCGCACGATACATACCGGTTGAATTCATGGCAAAGTGTACTTTTCCTTGGGCATCGAGACCAATCACACCACCTTCACCACCAATTTGCTTAAGTTCGCCCTGAATCACATTTTCACATGCTACTGAGACATCTTCTTGCAAATAGCGCATGCGAGCCGCGATATCCGCAGTCACTGCTTTACGCAAGAAACACTCGCCAACACCAGTTGCAGATAGTGCCACATTGCCGTTCTCGGCAAATGTGCCTGCACCGATAATCGGTGAGTCGCCGACGCGTCCATAACGTTTATTGGTAATCCCGCCAGTACTGGTCGCAGCCGCAAGGTTACCCAATTGGTCTAATGCTACCGCACCAACCGTGCCGTGTTTCCCATCATCTGGATAACTGCCTTGTGAGTAATTCGCTTCCGAAAGCGCCACTCCGCCTTGCTCTTTGATCGCCATCAGTTGGTCATAACGACGGTCAGTAAAGAAGTAATCTTGCTCAGTAAAATCATAACCGCGGCTAAAAGCGAACTCTTCTGCCCCCTCACCAAACAAAAGCACGTGCTGGCTATGTAGCATCACGTCATAAGCGAGAGTAATCGGGTTTTTAATATGGCGCACACAAGCAACCGCACCCGCTTCACTGTTGCGCCCATCCATAATGCTGGCATCCATTTCAACCATCTCTTTGTGGGTCAATACCGAACCTTTACCTGCATTAAAATGAGGGGAGTCTTCTAGCACTTTAACCGCGGCGACAACCGCATCAACCGCCAAACCACCTTGAGTTAAAATAGCGTGCCCTGCTTTGACCGCATTAGCCAAATCTTGCTCGATTGCCGCTTGTAATTCAGCACTCATATGCTCAGGTAAAATCGTGCCCGCACCACCGTGAATGGCAATCGCAAATGGGATTTGTGTTGGTTGCATAACTTGATTCTCGCGCTTGTTCAAATGCAAAAAGCGCAGCCAATCGGCTGCGCTTTTATCTATTCTGCTCTAAGCAAAACTGCGATTAGTGAGAACCACAACCGCCGCCACCGCAGCACTCGTGATCGTCGCCTTTATCTTCGCCACCACAGCAGCCGCCTTCGTGGTCATGGTCGTGACCACCACAGCAACCACCACCTTGGTGGATGTGACCGTGTTCGATCTCTTCTGCTGTTGCTTCACGTACTGCGACAACTTCAACTTCAAACGTTAGAGTTTGACCAGCTAGCATGTGGTTACCGTCAACAACAACTTCGTCGCCATCAACTTCAGTCACTTCTACCGGGATTGGACCTTGGTCAGTATCCGCTAGGAAACGCATACCCACTTCGATTTGGTCAACACCGTGGAATACATTTGCAGGAACGCGTTGAACTAGGTCATCGCTGTGCTCGCCGTATGCTTCTTCTGGAGCTACAGTTACTTCGAATTTGTCGCCAGCTTGCTTACCTTCTAGAGCTTTCTCTAGACCAGTAATTAGGTTGTTATTACCGTGTAGGTAGTCTAGTGGAGCATCAACTGTTGATTGGTCAACAACTGCGCCATCTTCTAGTTTAACTTGGTACACTAGGCTTACGACTACGTTCTTTTCAATTTTCATAATTGCTCCAAGGCATTATCGAGACCCAGATAACTGGGATGTAAAACATTACCCTGCGTATTATGGGGATGAATTTGAGAAACACAATTATTCCGGTCTAAAAATCCCGATCATATTTTCATCAGCGCGAGTGGTTTGCTCGACGGATTGCGGTTTACGTTGATCTTGGTAATTGCAGTCAACACACTCTACTAACTCAATATTGTTCTCAATCCACCAGCGCAGGCTGTCCTGTTGTTGGCATTTCGGGCAACTCGCTCCGGCGATAAATCTTTTCTTCATCTGACACTCTTTTCCTTGGCATTACTGTTGTTATCGAGATCTCTCAGTCCCAAAAATTCTTAGTCTGCTGATCGTTTTCCATTTCACGACCAAAAATCTCTTCAAGTTCTTTACGTGCTTCCTTCGCTCTTTGGGCTAATTGTTTATCTTCGCTATGCTGTGGAAGTAACTCTTTCAGCATCGCATTATCTAATTTTCTAAAGTGTGATTCTGCGCGCTGTGCCTGATATGGGTGCATACCTAACTCAATCAGCGCCAACTTACCAAGATCGAGTGCGCCAAGAAAGGTCTCACGGGAGTACTTATCGACGCCATGACTGAGTAATTGATAAGCTTCAACACGGCTACGTGCACGGGCGAGAATTTTAAGATGAGGAAAATGCTGCTTACACAAATCCACGATCTGCATGATTTCATCGGGAGAATCGGTACAAAGAATGATTGCTTCCGCTTTACTCGCCCCTGCAGCGCGGAGCAGATCGAGTTGAGTCGCGTCACCATAAAACACTTTGTAGCCATACTTTCTCAACAGCTTTATTTGACTGGCATCGCTCTCTAAAATAGTCAGTTTGATTTTATTGGCGTAAAGCAAACGCCCAACGATCTGACCAAATCGCCCGAAACCGGCAATGATCACCCGCGGTTGGTTATCCACAACATCACTTGAGAGCTGTGTATCATCATCTAGGTTTAAACTCAGCGCATACCATTTCTCTTGTCCCATCAGCAACAGCGGTGTGGTCACCATCGACAAACTCACCACCACCAACAGAAATGCCGTTTGCTCTGCGCTGAGTAGATTTTGACTTTGCGCCGCGGTAAAGATGACAAAAGCAAACTCGCCACCTTGGCTCAGAATGGCTGCCATGCGACTACGAGATTTGGCTCGGCTGCCTGCCGCGCGCGCTAAAGCATAAAGCAGTAACCCCTTAACCGTGATCAAAGCTAAAACGCCCAACAAAATCTTCCACGGATGCAGCGCTAATAGACCAAGGTTAACCGCCATACCGACAGCAATGAAAAACAGCCCAAGCAACAACCCTTTAAACGGCTCGATGGCGATTTCTAATTCATGGCGATACTCACTTTCTGCCAGCAGTACCCCTGCCAGAAATGCCCCCAGTGCCATTGATAACCCGAGTTGCTTCATGATCAGCGCAATACCAATCACCAACAGTAGCGCCGCGACAGTAAACAGTTCTCGCACACCACTGGCAACCACATAGCGAAACAGTGGTCGCAATAAGAAGTGTCCGCCGACTAAAAGCCCGAGAACACCACCTAGCATCCATAAACCATCTTGCCAATTACCACTGGTGTTACCCGCCAACAAAGGCAACATCGCCAGCATCGGGATCACCGCAATATCCTGGAACAGCAAAACCGCAAAACCCGATTGCCCCGTTTCACTCCCTGCCAGCCCCTGCTCCTCTATCACCCGTAAAGCGATCGCGGTAGACGAGAGCGCCAAGCCCATACCTATGGTTAAACTGACCTGCCACGACAACCCCATCGCATTGGCAACACTGGCAATAAAGGCGGTAGTTAACACCACCTGTGCACCACCGAGACCGAGAATCGGACCTCGCAGTTGCCACAACTTTTTAGGATTAAGCTCTAAACCAATCAGAAACAGCAGCAGCACCACACCAAATTCGGCAAAATGAAGTATTGCCTCTACATCGCGGATCAGCCCCAGCCCCCAAGGACCTATCGCCACACCAGCAAGTAGGTAGCCCAAGACCGACCCTAACCCAAGACGCTGCGCCAATGGTACGGCAACGACCGCAGCCGTTAGGAAGATCGCACTACTTTGCAGAAAATCACTTTCTAGAGCCATGGCTACCTCCTTGCCTATTGGAGTGCAAGTTCACCACTTCACCACTGATCACACTCACATCTTGCAGTGGCTTGAGTAGCCATTGACGATAGCGCTCTGCATGCGCTTCTCGCTCACCATCAGAAACGTTACGCGCCCAATAAAGCACTAAAGGCTCAATCCAATTCATGCGACATAAGGCTGCCGTCAGTTCAAACGGTTGCAGGATCTGTTCAAGGGGATATTTGTTGTAACCATGCTCGCCAAAAGCTTCTTGCTTACCACCCGTGGTGATCACGCTGCGCCAATATTTGCCACGCAGTGCGCTTCCCTCACCATAAGCAAAACCTTTTTTACCTAATACTCGGTCAAGCCACTCTTTGAGTAATGACGGACAGGAGTAGAGGTACATAGGGTGATGAAACACGATCACATCATGCTCTAGTAGCGCTTGATGTTCTGCACTAACATCAATAAAAAAATCGGGATAAAGGGCGTAAAGATCGCGCACAGTGACATTATCTAGTGAGGCGATCTTATTGATCATCACTTGATTGGCGACGGACGTTTGTGATTCCGGATGAGCGTAAATAACTAGTACTTTCGACTGGGCAGTAGCTGATAAATCCATTACTTGTACAGCATTCCTTTTATTTTCGTTATCATTTTGTTATACGCGGTTGAGAGGGATAACGCAATGATCGACTTTTTCGACCAATCCTCCTACTATGCGTGCGGAAACGATTAAAGAAAAAACAAAACTCTATGATTACCTTCTCTGATATTCAATTGCTACGCGGCGGTAAACCCCTGCTAGAAAATGCATCTGCAACCATCCACCCTGGCGATAAAGTCGGTCTAGTGGGTAAGAACGGTTGTGGTAAGTCGACCCTCTTTGCTTTGATCAAAGATGAACTTTCTATTGATGCTGGTAATTTTAGCAAACCAGCGCACTGGGAGTTAGCTTGGGTCGCTCAGGAAACCCCTGCACTTGACCGAACCGCACTTGAATATGTGATTGATGGTGATCGTGAGTACCGCGCCCTTGAGCAACAACTGGCGCAAGCTGAGCAAGCGGATAACGGCACACTCGTCGCTGAGCTGCATGGCAAAATCGAAACCATCGGTGGCTACAGTATTCGTGCTCGTGCGGCAGAACTCTTGGATGGTCTGGGCTTTACTCAGCCACAGATGAGTTGGCACCTCACTCAGTTCTCTGGTGGTTGGCGTATGCGTCTTAACCTTGCGCAAGCACTGCTATGCCGCTCTGACCTGCTATTGCTCGACGAGCCAACCAACCACTTGGACTTAGATGCGGTAATGTGGCTAGAACGCTGGCTACAAAACTATCCAGGTACATTAGTGCTGATCTCACACGACCGTGATTTCCTTGACCCAATCGTCGGTCGCATCATTCACGTTGAAAACCAAAAGCTGAATGAGTACACCGGTAACTACTCATCGTTTGAAGATCAACGTGCGCAGAAACTGATCCTGCAACAAGCTATGTATGCCAAACAGCAAAAGCATATGGCACACATGCAAAGCTATATTGATCGTTTCCGCTACAAAGCTTCGAAAGCGCGCCAAGCACAAAGCCGCATCAAAGCCCTTGAGCGAATGGAAAAAGTGCTACCTGCGCAGTTTGATAACCCATTTAGTTTTGAATTCCGTGAGCCAGAAGCCTTGCCAAACCCAATCATTATGATGGATGAAGCATCAGCCGGTTACGGTGATAACCTAATTCTCGAGAAAATCCGTCTTAACCTCGTACCGGGTAGCCGCATTGGTCTACTGGGTCGTAACGGTGCGGGTAAATCGACGCTGATCAAATTGCTCTCTGGTGAGCATAAGCCTCAAAGCGGTGAACTGACATACTCTCAAGGGGTAAAAATCGGTTACTTTGCCCAGCATCAGTTAGAAACACTACACCCTGAAGAAACGCCTTTGCAGCACATGATGCAGATCGCGCCAAAACACACCGAACAACAACTGCGCGATTACCTAGGTAGCTTTGGCTTCCAAGGCGACAAAGCGTTGGAGAAAGTGGCACCTTTCTCTGGTGGTGAAAAAGCGCGTTTGGTATTGGCATTAATAGTGTGGCAAAAGCCAAACTTGCTGCTGCTCGACGAACCAACCAACCACTTGGACTTGGATATGCGTCAGGCATTAACCATGGCACTGCAAACCTTTGAAGGTGCAATGGTGATTGTCTCCCACGACCGTTACCTACTGCGTGCGACCACCGATGACCTTTACCTCGTCCATGACCGCCAAGTAGCGCCATTTGATGGTGACTTGAACGACTACTACAAGTGGCTGACAGAGCAACAAAAAGCGGATCGTCGTGAAGCACAAGCGGAACAACCAGAGAAAAATACCGCCAACAGTGCCGCAGCGAAAAAAGATCAAAAACGTCGCGAAGCCGAGTTCCGTAAACTGACTGCCCCAATTCGCAAAAACCTGTCCAAACTCGAAGAGAAAATGGATAAATTAGGTGAACAACTTGCCAATGCAGAGCAACAATTAGCGGATAACTCACTGTATGAAGCCGAAAACAAGGCTAAACTTAATCAAGTTCTCGCGATACAAGCCTCCAGCAAAGCTGAGTTAGAAGACGTAGAAATGGAATGGATGGCTCTTCAAGAAGAGCTAGAGCAGATGGAACAGGAGTTCAGTGATCAATGAGTAATGAGCGCGTATACCTTTCACTTACCCTAGAACGCCTTTGGCAGTTTAGCTTGCAATACTACAGTGTGCGAGAAGTGAAAGAAGCGTGCTTAACTCTGCAAAACCATCACCATGGTAACGTTAACCTCCTGCTGCTTCTCAAGTGGCTGGATGAACAAGGCGCGACTATCGCGCCACAAGATTGGGCTCAAGTCGAACAGTGCTTGAGCCGCTCTGAAACGCTTCTCAGCAGCTTCCGAGAACTACGCCGAAAACTCAAACGTAATGTGCCCGATACCTTGTATCGTGAAACCTTACAATTTGAACTACAACTAGAAAAGCAACAACAGTCAGATTTAGTTGATTGCATCAATGGGCTTACTCTGCACAACGCCGATGATGAGTCCCTAACTCTGCGTTATTGTCGTCAGTTAGATGGAGAGCACCTTTACTCCATTTTCTCTCAACCCTTTGTACCGGATAACCCAACTGACACGCTATGACAAACTTTACTGCTGCCTCGGGCATGACCAATCCCCACATGCAAACTCTAGCGCCACGTTTTATTCGTAAAAAAGCGCTGTTTGAACCCATTTGGCAAACCCTCGATACCCCAGACGGTGATTTTATCGATCTTGCTTGGAGTGAAGATCCCCACTCCGATGCTGCACAAAACAAACCGCTGTTTATTCTGTTTCATGGTTTAGAGGGTTGTTTTTATAGCCCATACGCCAATGGATTGATGTCAGCCTTCGCCAAGCAAGGTTGGCTATCGGTGATGATGCATTTTCGCGGTTGTAGCGGTAAGCCGAATCGCTTGCCACGCGCCTATCACTCCGGTGAAGTAGAAGATGCACGTTTCTTCTTAGAGCACATTGAGCAGCAATTTCCTCAACAGACCAAAGTTGCGGTAGGCATTTCTCTCGGCGGTAATATGCTGGCTAACTATCTAGCTGAGTATGCTGATGAACCACTGCTCAATGCCGCATCGATTATCTCGGCACCACTCGACCTCTCAGCATGCTCAAGTCGTATTGAACAAGGTTTCTCGAAGCTCTACAAAGCCTACTTACTTAAGTCACTCAAGCGTAACGCGCTGCGCAAGCACCATCTACTTAAAGGTGAACTTGGGCTCACCTACCAAACCATTAAGCGCGTGACTAAGTTATACGACTTTGACGATTTGATTACCGCGCCACTGCATGGCTTTAAAGATGCAGAAGATTATTATCAGCGCTGCTCAGGCATCCATCGCCTGCAACAGATCAAACTGCCAACCCAGATCATTCACGCCAAAGATGATCCCTTTATGACTGATGCGGTGATCCCTCACTTTGTGCTGCCTGACAATATCGACTATCGACTGCTGGATAACGGCGGGCACGTCGGCTTTGTCACTGGCTCACTGCTCAAACCAAGATTCTGGCTAGAAGAGATGCTACCCGCTTACTATCAGCCACTAAAAACCGCATAATGTTAGAGCCAGCAAGACTGGCTCTCTCCCAATCATAAAAGTAAGAGGTATTTATGATTATCCCTTGGCAAGAAATTGCTGCCGATACCCTAGACAATTTAATTCGTGAGTTTGTACTACGTGAAGGAACCGACTACGGTGCGGTTGAGGTTTCACTACAAGCTAAAGTCGATCAAGTAAAAGCTCAGCTCGCTTCTGGCGAGGCAGTGATTGTCTATTCTGAGTTGCACGAAACCGTGGATATTCAGCTTAAACAGAAATTCTAATCTCTATGCGGCATAGACACTTCTGTGCCGCTACACCGTATTTTCTTCACCCATGCCCACAGTAGAATCTTTTAAACAAAAAGTTAAAGCATGTTATATTGCTGTGATATCCAAATAAGTCTGCCCAGCGCAGTACTGACTTGGAACAAACATAATTATTAACAGGAACGTTAGTTTTAGACAGGGTTTGTCATGTCAGCAAAGCATCCAATCATTGCCGTCACTGGTTCTTCTGGTGCGGGTACTACCACGACCTCCGAAGCCTTTCGCAAGATGTTCAATATGATGGACATCAAACCCGCCTGGGTTGAGGGGGATAGCTTCCATCGTTTTACACGTCCTGAAATGGATGTGGAGATCCGCAAAGCCCGTGAACAAGGTCGCCATATCAGCTACTTTGGTCCGCAAGCGAACGACTTCCCTGCTCTGGCTGAGTTTTTCCGTCAATACGGTGAAGATGGCAGCGGTAAAGTCCGTCGCTACTTGCACACTTTTGATGAAGCGGTGCCTTACAACCAAATGCCCGGCACTTTTACGCCATGGCAAGAGCTCCCAGAAGACAGTGATGTTCTGTTCTACGAAGGCTTGCATGGCGGCGTGGTGGATGGTGATGTTAATGTGTCTCAACATGTCGACTTTCTGATTGGCATGGTGCCGATCGTCAACCTTGAGTGGATTCAAAAGTTCGTCCGCGATACTCGTGACCGAGGTCATTCTCGTGAAGCGGTCATGGACTCAATTGTTCGCTCAATGGATGATTACCTAAACTACATTACGCCACAATTTTCTCGCACCCATATTAACTTCCAACGTGTGCCGACCGTGGATACCTCCAACCCGCTGGATGCGAAGGGGATTCCAAGCTTAGATGAAAGCTTTGTGGTAATCCGCTTACGTGGCTTCAAAAACGTTGACTATCCCTACCTATTAGCAATGATAGATGGGTCATTCATGTCGCGTCACAACACGCTCGTTGTCCCTGGTGGCAAAATGAGTTTTGCGATGGAACTGATTGTCAGACCGATTCTTCAGCAGTTAATAGAAACGGGCAAAATTGGCTAAATAGCGTAACCCAAGTCACCTAAAAGTGTGAGTATTACTGAGCGAGTCACGTACAAACGACCTAGAGAATACTTACCCCTGGGCGGCATTGTGCCTGTTACCTTTGTGGTAAATCAGGCACCGTGACGAGACTCTGAAGTCCGCGTTTTTAAGTCATTTAGGTAGCGATAAACGCGATTACTTTTCATACCGTGATCATGTGCACGTTTTCGCTTATAAAATAGCACCCTGTACCCGATTAAAATCAAGAAATCCTTTGGGAAAAAGGATACTATTTGAAACCGAAACACAAGATAGCTTGCAGCACTAGTAAAGTGCTCTTATCCTAGTTATCCCCATTTTGGGCTTAGCAACAACATGGAAAGCGCAAGCGTACCCTGCAGAGGAAGTGAGATATTATGGTTCTAGGTAAACCTCAAACCGATCCAACATTAGAGTGGTTCCTTTCACACTGTCATATTCATAAGTACCCATCAAAAAGCACGCTAATTCATGCGGGCGAGAAAGCAGAAACTTTGTACTACATCGTTAAGGGTTCTGTTGCGGTTCTTATCAAGGACGAAGAAGGTAAGGAAATGATCCTTTCTTACCTAAACCAAGGTGATTTCATCGGTGAGCTTGGTCTATTTGAAGAAGATCAAGAGCGCACAGCTTGGGTTCGTGCCAAGTCTCCTTGTGAAGTAGCTGAAATTTCATTTAAGAAATTCCGTCAACTTATCCAAGTAAACCCAGACATTCTTATGCGTCTGTCTTCGCAAATGGCACGTCGCCTACAAGTGACTAGCCAAAAAGTGGGTGACCTAGCATTCCTAGATGTAACTGGTCGTATCGCGCAAACGCTACTAAACCTAGCGAAACAACCTGATGCGATGACTCACCCAGACGGCATGCAAATCAAGATCACACGTCAAGAAATCGGTCAAATCGTTGGCTGTTCTCGTGAAACGGTTGGTCGTATCTTGAAGATGCTAGAAGAGCAGAACCTAATCTCTGCTCACGGTAAAACTATCGTTGTGTACGGCACTCGCTAATTCACACCTGTGAGCGAATAAGATTACAAAAGCCACCCTCGGGTGGCTTTTTTCTTTAGCGGAATCGAGAATTTGGAACGCTTCGCTCCGAGATCGGACTTCGAGATAAAACAACTTAAACCCCGTTCCATACACGAAGCACTCCAATATCTGTCAGCGGCAGCATTCCGTGTGAGAAGCATTCCCGTAGCCGTAAGCGACAGCGTTCCGTGCGCGAAGCATTCCCGCATCCGTAAGCGGCAGCGTTCCGTGCGCAAAGCATTCCCACATCCGTGAGCGGCAGCGTTCCGTGCGCGAAGCATTCCCACCTCCGTAAGCGGCAGCGTTCCGTGCGCGAAGCATTCCCACCTCCGTAAGCGGCAGCGTTCCGTGCGCGAAGCATTCCCACCTCCGTAAGCGGCAGCGTTCCGTGCGCGAAGCATTCCCACCTCCGTAAGCGGCAGCGTTCCGTTATCCGTTGGTACTCTCAAATATCTTATCGGCTGATGCGGCGACAAAGCCGGGGTAAAGCTCACCGTCTGCCATTGGGTAGCGCTTAGCAAACTCGTAGAAACCTCCGGGGATAAGCACTACCCCATCCTCAAATTCCACTTGAACTTTATCTGCCATGGTAGACGATTGTTCGAGCAACACATCGGGGGAACCTTTTACCTCTCCGCCGGATTGGTTAATCACAAAACCACAAGCTTTGAGATAGTCATTCACCTGTTGCACTTGGTCAAACTGATTGAGCTGATTAACACTCACAGTAAAGTGGTTGGCGCCATAACCGTGCGCGGCTAACCACGCGGCGTACTCACTCTCTTGTGCGAGCAGTTGATAATCTTGATGCGTCAATTGCCAAGGACGACCAGCGTACAAAAACTCACTACCTTGCATATCCTCCGCGGATACTTGAGCAACCAACTGTTTGACTATCGTTTGTAGCTGCGCAGAGCACTCTTCGACTTTAAGTTGACTAATAAACACTTTAGGTTGAGTTGGATCAGGGTGTTGATAGTGCTTGGCGACCAGTTTTTTGGCTTCAAACAGATAATCGCCAGCTTCTTGGTAGCCTAACGCTAAGAAAGGTTTAGCTAACACCTCTAACTCAACTGGCGCTAAGTTGAAGGTACGCAGGGCAATGTGGTCATTGATGAGTGGTTCATCTTCTTGCAGCAGCTTATGCACATTACCCGCTGAGGGGCAAAGGCGTGAGGTATAATCTTCCCATAGCGACTGGAACAATGTATCTGGCGTCATAGCGCCTCCTTGTTTCGGTGTAGGGTGTTGTTATTGTTCTTTGAGTAAGTCAATCAAGTGTAGTGTAAGACTAAGTCACTAGAGTATTAACCTATGTGACTTAGTCTAAGTTTTTACAAGATGATACCCGGGCTTAAGCTATCAGGTAACAAGGTTTGCTCACCTTCCATCGAAGCCATTGGGTAGGCGCAGTAGTCAGCCGCGTAATAAGCACTTGGACGCAAGTTACCCGATGCGCCCGGTCCACCAAATGGCGCATCGCCACTGGCTCCGGTTAACTGACGATTACGGTTAACGATACCGGCGCGAATGTGCTCAACAAAATATTCCCACTCCGCGTCATCGGTGGAGACTAACCCTGCCGACAAACCAAAGCGAGTATCATTGGCGAACTCTACCGCTTGCTCAATGCCTTGATAGCGAATCACTTGCAGTAAAGGACCGAAATACTCTTCATCTGGCAACGATTCGACAGCTGTTACATCAATGATGCCCGGTGAAACAAACGCGCATGAACCTAACTTTGCTTCAATGAGACTTTCACCACCGAGTGACTGCAGGTTTTGCTGAGCATCGAGGATTATGTTCGCTGCCGCTTGAGAGATCTGTGGTCCCATAAAAGGCGCCGGGTCGGCAAAAGGTTGATCAACACGAATATTACGCGTGGCTTCGACCAGTCTCACCAGCAGTTGGTCACCTTTATCACCGCTTGGTATATAAAGTCGGCGCGCACAGGTGCAACGCTGACCAGCACTGATAAATGCGGATTGGATAATGGTATAGACGGTCGCATCAAGATCGCCGTACTGCTCTGAAATCACCATCGGGTTGTTACCGCCCATCTCCAGCGCCAGCATTTTATCTGGCTGACCTGCAAACTGGCGATGCAGTAAGTGTCCAGTATTGGCGCTACCGGTAAACAACAGCCCATCAATCCCTTTTGATTCAGCGAGCGCGATCCCGGTCTCTTTGCCGCCTTGAACTAAGTTAATCACGCCATCAGGCAAACCCGCTTTCTGCCAAAGTTTCATCGCCAGTTCACCCGTCCACGGAGTTTGCTCCGACGGCTTAAACACCACGGTATTACCGGCTAACAGCGCAGGAACGATATGCCCATTGGGTAAATGGGCAGGAAAATTATAAGGACCAAAAACTGCCATAACGCCTAACGGTCTGTGACGCAGCACGATTTGATTACCTGCCGCCTCACGTTGCGACTCACCCGTGCGCTGATGATAA
Source organism: Vibrio ponticus (assembly GCF_009938225.1). Taxonomy (NCBI): domain Bacteria; kingdom Pseudomonadati; phylum Pseudomonadota; class Gammaproteobacteria; order Vibrionales; family Vibrionaceae; genus Vibrio; species Vibrio ponticus. Next base: position 3,159,079 of record NZ_AP019657.1, on the reverse strand, counting down.
GCTCGAATTGAAATGGCAATTTTACCCGCCATAGCCGCCGCTTCCGTACGCGTTTCCCACAGCGGCTTCCCGGTCTCTTTGGCTATCACCTCAGCAACTTGCTCGCTATTGGCTTTGACCAATTCGGCAAAGCGCAACACGACCGCTTCACGCTGCTCAAAGCTCAGCTTTTTCCAGCTTAAAAATGCCCGTCTTGCGGATGAAACCGCCTCATCCACTTGAGCCGCCGTTGCGCTACGGCTTTGCCATACCACTTCACCACTGTATGGCGTGGTTGACTCTATCGTTTCACCTGCACCTTCTAGCCACTTACCTGCTATCCACTGTGTCATATCATCATTCCTTAACTGTTTGACGTTATTGCGCAAGCATGCGCACGTAATCCCCGTTTTCGACCTGCAAAGCCTCTGCAACATCCGGTGCGATAATGACCGACTCAGTGGCGTGGTCGTGAGCCGCTTTAGCCGCGACGGCTCTAAAGTTTTCAAACGAGGTGTTACTGATCAAATAGTCGTTATCGCTACTGTGCTCACTGATAGCAACTTTGGCGCGGAAAGAGTGACGCACCGATTCGATATTACGCAAATCGCACTCGACGGTTGGACCACCATCAAAAATATCGACGTAATTACGGCAGGTGAAGCCCTCTTTTTCCAATAGGCTCAACGCCGGCTTGGTATTGTCATGCACCTGCCCAATGACCGCTTGCGCTTCTGGGCTAAGCAAATTGATGTAGATAGGTAACTTCGGCATTAGGTCGGCAATAAATCCTTTCTTACCAATCCCGGTTAAGTAATCTGCCATGGTAAAATCGATACTGAAAAAGTTCTCTTGTAGCCATTGCCAAAATGGAGAGTTGCCCTCTTCGTCAGAGACTCCACGCATCTCTGCAAAAACGGTTTTTGAGAAACGATGAGGATGTTCCGCCATCATCAAAAAACGACACTTCGACATCAAGCGTCCATTGAGACCACCACGGAACTTCTCACGCAAAAACAAGGTACAAATTTCACTGCATCCAGTGTAGTTATTACCAAAGGTCAGCAGCTTCACCACATTATTCACCCCCAACTTGGGCGATGAATGAACAATGGTACTGATGTGGTAAGAATAAAACGGCACATCCCAACCAATCGATGCTTCAATACCAGTACAGCCCGCCACTTCATCACTGTCACTATCAAACCCGACCATGAGATAACCTTCATCACCAGGTTCGGTCACTTGGGGTTTAGCGAAGCTATATTCTGAGTGGGTGATACGGTTAGTCAGTAGTTCTTGATTAACCGGTAGAGATGTAAATCCGTGACCTGATTCGACGGCACAGGTGTGCAACGCATCATAGTCTGACATAGAGATAGGACGAACAACCAGCATCGATACTCCCTCCAGATACTGATATCAACACCACAATCTCAAGCTGGCTCAAAGCAAGCGAGTTGCCATGACCAGTTAAGAACCGCTGCGGGGTTGATATAGCGAAAACAGAGCTCTGTTTTCGCTGAATGTTGTAATTAGTTAGTCAGGCTTGCCAGAGCCTTATCCAGTTTTTCTAAACCTTGTTCGATATCTTGCTTACTGATCACTAAAGATGGTGTAAAGCGCACCACATTGGCTCCCGCCACAAGAACCATCAGCCCTTGTTCTCCTGCCGCAACCAACACATCGCGAGCGCGACCTTGCCATTTTTCATTGAGTGCCGCACCAAGCAATAGACCTTTACCACGGATTTCGCTGAAAATCTGATACTTAGCATTGATTTTCTCTAGCCCTGTGCGGAATAGCACTTCACGCTCTTTGACACCTGCCAAAGTTTGGGGCTCACTCACCACATCAATCACCGCTTCTGCAACCGCACAAGCAAGCGGGTTACCGCCATAAGTCGAGCCATGTGTGCCCACTTTTAAATGCTCAGCCAGTTCATTGGTCGTCAGCATTGCGCCAATTGGGAAACCCCCACCGAGAGATTTTGCGGTACTTAAAATATCTGGCGTAATACCCAAACCTTGGTAAGCATAAAACTCTCCAGTACGTCCGTTTCCGGTTTGAACTTCATCAAAGATCAGCAGCGCGTTGTGCTTATCACATAGTTCACGCACGGTTTGAATAAACTCATCGGTGGGTGCAATAATGCCGCCTTCCCCCTGCAATGGCTCCATCATGATCGCGCAAGTGCGATCAGAGATGTGCGCGCGCAAAGCATCAACATCATTATATTCAAGGTGAGTAACGTCACCGGGCTTTGGACCAAAACCGTCTGAATAAGCTTCTTGACCACCGACCGTCACAGTAAAAAATGTCCGCCCGTGGAAGCCTTGTTTAAAGGCGATAATTTCTGATTTTTCCGCGCCATAAACATCCGCCGCATAACGACGAGCCAGTTTGAGCGCCGCTTCATTGGCTTCTGCGCCAGAATTAGCAAAAAAGACCTTATCGGCAAAACAGAGATCGGTCAGTTTTTTCGCCAAACGCAGCGCGGGCTCATTGGTCATGACATTACTTAAATGCCAGATTTTTTGGCTCTGCTCATTAAGTGCCGCAACCATTGCTGGGTGACAATGACCCAAACAGCTCACGGCAATACCACCAGCAAAGTCGATGTATTCTTTACCGTTTTGATCCCATACTCGTGAACCTTCACCTTTTACAGGGATCATTTCCATTGGGCTGTAACAAGGTACCATCACCTCATCAAACAGCGCTCTTTGTACATTCATTTCTACCGTCATCGCACATTCCCTCTCGATACCGCATGCCAATGCAGGTTCTGTATCCTTACACTCGACCTTTCCCAAGTCATCGCAAACTGCTCGGTTTAAAGTCTCTTGACTATAAGTATAGAAACAATTTTTTGTGTTATGCATTCCCTAGCACGGCATTGTATTTACATTTAATTAACCAATTCAATAGTGATTTATGCTGTTTAAATGCAGAAAGATCACTTCATCAAAACAAGCCATGACTATTTATGCATCATTAAACGACTTTTATGAAGCAATTAATAGTTAAGATTGCCATAAGCTAAGGTTTAGAGTGCAGAGAGTTGAGATTGAAGAAGTGAGAATAGAGATGGTAGATGTGAGAATTGAGATAGTAGAACCAAGAGTTGAGATGGGAGATACGAGAAGAGTGGAGAATTGTGAGATTAGAAATTAGATGGAAGGGTTCTGAAATTAGAGTCGAGATAACAGATTTATCACCCGATAGAGAACGAATAGTTTTGCAAAACCCTCTACCCTAACAATCCTGTAAAGCAAATGTTAAAACAGTGAGCTTCATCGACATTTGAAGGTGAGTATCGCGAGTTTGGCATGGTCAAAAGCAATAAAACGAATCTCACCGATCACTGAGACAGATGCGCCGTGTTAGGCGAACAACACCACCAACACAGCAATAACCTCAATAAAGGCTGGGATTAACGCGCAAGGAAGTTAGCCAGCAGTTGATGACCTTGTTCCGTTTTAATCGACTCAGGGTGGAACTGCACCGCATCAATTGGCAAGGTTTTATGCTGATAGCCCATGATCTCATCCATTGAGCCATCTTCAAGTTCCGTCCAAGCTGTCAGTTCAAAGCAATCTGGTAAAGTATCGCTTTTTACTACCAATGAATGGTAACGCGTTACAGTCAAAGGATTGTTCAAGCCTTTAAATACGCTCTCACCAGTGTGACGAATTGGCGATGTTTTGCCATGCATCACTTGGCGTGCTCGCACGACTTCGCCACCAAACACCTGTGCGATCGCTTGATGACCAAGACAAACACCTAAAATTGGCAACTTACCCGCAAAGTGCTCAATCGCTTGTAACGAAATGCCCGCTTCATTGGGCGTACAAGGTCCTGGAGAAATCACCAAGTGGGTTGGCTCAAGCGCTTCAATGCCCAAAATATCAATCTGATCATTGCGTACCACTTGCACCTCAACCCCCAACTCACAAAAGTATTGGTATAGGTTGTAGGTAAACGAATCGTAATTATCAATAATCAGTAACATGACGGATAAACAGCTCAATAATCAATCTTGGTTAGGGCGTGTATTGTGCAATAGTGAACCATAAAGGTCAGCAAAAATTTTCTCGAGTACAAATAAAAAAGGTCAGCATTTCGCTGACCTTCGATTCGTTATGTTATCGCTTATGGGCGAGTAACAAAACCCACTGCTTTATACACTTCTTGCAGTGTAATGGCTGCGCGAGCAGATGCTTTCTCTGCACCTTGCTTCATCACTTGATCCATGTACGCGCGGTCAGCACGAATGCGGTGGTATTCCGCTTGAATCGGCTCAAGCATCGCAACCAGTGCTTCACCAACGTCTTTCTTAAATGGACCGTACATCTCTACGCCTTGGTATTTCGCTTCAATTTCCGCAAAGCTCAAACCTGTTGCAGCTGAGTACAGACCCATTAGGTTAGAGATACCTGCTTTGTTTTCCCAGTCGTTAGCGATACGTGGTGGCGTCTCGGTATCTGTCTGTGCTTTGTTGATCTTCTTGATGATCGACTTAGGATCTTCTAGCAGAGTGATAACGTTCTTACGGTTATCGTCTGATTTAGACATCTTCTTCGTTGCATCTTGCAAGCTCATTACACGCGCATTCACGGTTGGAATGTACGGCTCAGGAATGGTGAAGATTGGATTCTCTGGCGAGTAGATGTTGTTGAAGCGAGTCGCGATATCACGTGCTAGCTCAAGGTGCTGCTTCTGATCGCTGCCTACTGGTACTTGGTGCGCACCGTACAGCAGAATATCCGCAGCCATTAGCACTGGGTAACCAAATAGACCCACGTTCACGTCATTCGCGTAACGTGCAGACTTATCTTTAAACTGAGTCATACGGCTCAGCTCACCCATTTGGGTGTAGCAGTTAAGAAGCCAACCAAGTTGAGCATGCTCTGGTACATGTGACTGAACAAATAGTGTGCTCTTCTGTGGGTCAACACCAACAGCAAGACAGATAGCTAATGCGTCTAGAGTTGCTTCATGCAGCGCTTTAGGATCTTGACGAACCGTAATCGCATGAAGGTCAACTACGCAGTATTGGCAATCGTAATCGTCTTGCATTTGCTGCCATTGACGTAGAGCACCCAAGTAGTTACCGATACTTAGTTCACCTGATGGTTGAACACCACTCAATACGATGGGTTTGCTCATGGATGGATTCCTTTGACTTCTTAATCTAATAAATTGGGGGCATACCGCAAAACATTACTCCTCAATTTTCTGGATGTGATAGCCAGGCGACAAGCAAACGCACCGCTATCCGCATAGTAAACTATGTATTCAAGCTAAGTGCGCGCTGACAACACAGCTACAGCTTTCAGAAAGCCGAGGAGCGCGGTTTAATCAGTGTACTCATAGATGAGTATTTTGAAAGAGATTTTCGTCTACTTACGCAGAAACAGCGATCACTTCGAGTAATTGCGCAATATTATCCGCGACGAAATCAGGACCACTGGCGGAAATAGGTTCACCATGGTTATAGCCATAAGTCAGAGCAAACGACGCACAGCCAGCATTCTTTGCCGCTAAGATATCGTTCTTTGAATCACCAACCATCAGCATTTCATTCGGAGTGCAACCATGCTTTTCCATCAACCAATTCAGTGCAACGGGATTCGGTTTACGCTCAGGGAATGCGTCACCACCGAGCACATCACTAAAGAAATCTGCGATGTTGTGTTGCGCTAGCACATCCGGCACAAACTTAGATGGCTTGTTAGTGACCAACGCCAAAGTAAAGCCCGCTTGCTTTAACTCCGCCAAGGTCTCTTTTACTTGCGGATAAAGGTGCGTCAGTTTATGACCACTCTTTTCGTAGTAGTCATCAAACAATTCACGTCCCTTCGCTCGTAGCTCTGGGCTCAGCTCAGGGTCAATATCAATACTTTGGCTCAGTGCACGAGCAATCAAAATATCGGCACCATTACCCACGTAATCACGCACTTGCTCTTCGCTAACGCCCGCATAGCCTAATTCACGTACCGCTTGATCCGCAGCCACGGCAAGATCAGGCACGCTGTCTAGTAACGTACCGTCAAGATCGAAGGCGATCAGTTTTAATTGGTTCAAAACTCTATCCTACAACTTTAATCGATTAACTATGTGGGCTTATTTTGCTTGCGCAAGCTCGGCACGCATTTCGTCGATAACTTGCTTGTAATCTGGCTGGCTAAAGATCGCCGAACCTGCCACAAACATATCTGCGCCCGCTTCTGCGATTTCGCGAATGTTATCCACTTTTACACCGCCGTCGATTTCAAGACGAATATCGCGACCAGACTCATCGATCATCTTACGCACTGCACGCAATTTATCGAGTGTATTAGGGATAAATGACTGACCACCGAAGCCTGGGTTCACTGACATCAGTAGGATCATATCAACTTTGTCCATGATGTATTCAAGGTGAACCAGCGGTGTAGCAGGGTTTAGCACTACGCCAGCTTTACAGCCGTGTTCTTTGATCAACTGTAGTGTGCGGTCTACGTGTTCAGATGCTTCAATGTGGAAAGTGATCATCGACGCGCCTGCTTTAGCAAAGTCCGGGATGATGCGATCCACTGGTTTTACCATTAGATGAACATCAATTGGCGCGGTAATACCGTAGTCACGTAATGCTTTACACACTGGTGCACCAAAAGTCAGGTTTGGCACATAGTGGTTGTCCATAACGTCAAAGTGCACAACATCCGCACCGGCTGCGAGAACTTTCTCTACGTCTTCACCAAGACGAGCAAAATCCGCAGACAGAATCGAAGGAGCGATAAGGAAATCTTTCATACCTGACCTCAAAAAGTAAATTGGCTTCATTGCGTAAATTTGGCGCAATTCTACCTAAGCGGTCAGGCAGATGATAGTGGTAGGTTAAGAAATGTGTACCCTAGTCGTTATTTGGCTTAAACAGTGCCAACAACTCATCGACTTTATTGCGCCCTGCGCCATTGCGGCTGATGGTGCGCTTGACCTTCACCACGTTCAGTTCTGCACCATGGTACAAACGACGGGTTAATGTGGTGTCGTGGTTCGAGATCAATACTGGAATACCGCGCTGTTTGGCTGTCGTTTCCGCAATATCAGCCAGTGCAGCTTGATCATCAAGCGAGAAGCCATTACCTGCGTATGAGGTAAAGTTAGCGGTATTTGAAAGCGGTGCGTACGGTGGATCGCAATAGACCACGCTGCCTTTACGGGCACGTTTGAACGTCTCTGGGTAACCTTCACAGACAAAGGTTGCTTTCTTCGCTTTCTCAGCAAAAAACTCCAATTCTTTCTCAGGGAAATAAGGTTTTTTGTAAGAGCCAAACGGGACATTGAAGCCGCCTTTTTTGTTGTAACGGCAAAGACCATTAAAACCAAAACGGTTCATGTAAAGGAACGCCAGTGAGCGATACATCACGTTGTCGGTTTTATTAAACTCGGCGCGAATATCGAGATACACCTCTTTGCGGTTGTTTTCAGCCACAAACCAGCGCTTCGCCTCAGTGATGTACTCTTCTGGGTTCTCTTTCAGCAAGTTATAAAGATTGATCAGATCTGGGTTGATATCTGCCAGTAGATATTGCTCATAGTCAGTATTGAGAAATACAGAACCAGCGCCTACGAACGGTTCTACCAACTTGCGCGCTTCAGGCAGATGACGCTGAATATCTTCAACTAGTCCGTATTTTCCGCCAGCCCATTTCAGGAAGGCACGCTGCTTTTTCATCGACTGCTCTATCTATCAACCACAAATTAAGGCTGCGGAATGTAACATATTTAACGCCATACCCAAAGCAATTGGCAGAGTGATTTAGGCTGAGCGAGCAGAAAGTCACTGCTTTCGCTCAAGCTTTATCTAGTTAGTTGCTTCGAGCGATTTCACGCTGCACTTGATTTAGCGATTTTGCCCAAGGTCCAAGCCGTTGAATTGGTTCTGGTAGACCACCCACTGCATCGCGCGCGACCTGAATTGTCGGGTAGTTTTGATAAGTAATAATAAACCACTCAACCCCATCTCTCAGGGTTGGATAGACCATCACTTTATTGTTCAAATCAAAACGGTCGAGGAAGTTTTGCACCTCAGCTAAGCTATTTACCGCCGCCAGTTGCAACGTATAACTGCGTGGAGAAAAGGCATTGAGCTCATCTTTGGCAAAGGAAAAGCGAATCGCAGGCTCTGCCGGTGACGCTGAATCGGCTTCAACCACTTGACGGGTATCATCAACAAATTGTTCCACTTGCGAGATATCCGCTTGCTCTGCTTCATTTTCTAACAAGGCATCAACCACTTCCGATGTAATCACCACTCGCTGAGAGTCATCATCAATCACACCCACGCTTTCTGGTTTTTCCACCACTTCAGGCGGTAAAGCCGTGGAATCGTCTTCTGCACCAATAAATGAAGGGTCAAGCACCTCCGTTTGCTGCTCAGCAATAGATTGAGACTCACCGCCGATGCTTGCATCTGCCGCGCTACTCGCTTGTGGCTGTTCGAGAGTCGGAATAACCGTCTGTTCTAACTCACCCGTGATCTGCTGCGCGGTTTGATCTGGGGTTGGTTGCCCCATCATCCACCAGTAACCACCACCAATCATTGCCAAAAGTAGTAACACCACCAATGCAATATTGAGTGGCGAGCCAATAATTGAACGAATCACAATCTTCTTCTCCACCTTTTGATCCAGCAAAGCCATGATCTCTCCTGGTCGACGCGCAACCGTGCGATAAGCATTTCGCACTCTTCTTTCCATGTCATCTTCGACATAGCGCATCACCAATTGTTCCAAAAATCGTTCCGCTTCTTGCGAGCTAAGTGGTTCAATTTCCAGCTCAATCGGTTTAATTTCTTGTCCGTGACTTAAGCGTCTAAACAGCGCGTCAAGACTGGCTACGCGAGTAAACAGCACGATGTTAATCCGCCAGCGATTGCGATGCTGTGCTTGCATCAATAGCAGCCAGAGCTCAGACAACAAAGATTCATTGAGCAGGTGCGCATCATCGACCACTATGACAATATCACACGTCTCATGCTCCATATTGCGCGTAAAGCTCTCAACCAAGCTATCGGCTGGGTTAAATAACGGCTCTGACAACAACTGAGTGAGAATGGTTGTACGACGCTGCTCATCGGTTTGATTAGGATGACACATCAATAGCGCTTGGTTCTTATCTTGCGCCCATGTTTCTAAAAAACGCTGCGCAAGCCAGGTTTTACCTGCCCCGCTAGCACCAGAGACGGTGACAAAATTAGAAGTAAAATGTGTCAATAATTGCAGCCGTTCCAGCAACTCAATTTGACTATCTAATTCCAATACTCTGGCTTGATGTGTCACACTCATGTTCTCAACCTAAGCTTTTTCTAACTCTGCTCTTTTCAGCCACAGATAGGGCAATTACAGCTCTCGACCAAAGTCTATCGCTTGTTTAATGATTTGTTCAGAAACGCCTTTCACCACTTCTGCACGACCAATATCCGTTGGCAATACAAGACGCAGTTCACCAGCAAGCACTTTCTTATCACGCATCATATGACGCATGAAATCTTCAAAACTCATACTTTCTGGCGTATGTACTGGCAATTTTGCACGTTTCAGTAGCGCAATAATACGCTCGAGTTGCGCTTGAGTGATGTCGCCCAACAATTGTGCGGTTTTAGCTGCCATCACCGTACCCGATGAGACTGCCTCGCCGTGCAACCAATTGCCATAGCCCATCTCAGCTTCAATCGCATGACCAAAAGTGTGTCCAAGATTGAGCAGCGCACGAATGCCCGACTCTTTTTCATCTTGAGAGACCACTTCCGCTTTGATTTCACAGCAACGAGCAATTGCGTAAGTCAGTGCTTTTTCATCATGGGCATACAGCGCATCCAAGTTTTGCTCTAGCCAATCGAAAAACGCTGCATCATAAATAATGCCGTATTTAATCACCTCAGCCATACCTGCCGCAAACTCGCGCTCAGGTAAAGTGGATAGGCAGTTGGTATCAATAATCACCGACTTAGGCTGGTAGAAAGCACCGATCATGTTCTTGCCGAGTGGATGGTTAACCGCCGTCTTTCCGCCAACTGATGAGTCCACTTGTGACAATAAGGTGGTAGGGATCTGAATAAAATCGACCCCGCGCTGGTAACAAGACGCAGCAAAACCCACCAGATCACCAATCACACCGCCACCTAATGCAATCATCACCACATCACGGCTATGGTTGTGCTCAAGCATATAGCTCATCACGGTGTTAAAGGTTTCTAAGGTTTTGTATTGCTCGCCATCAGGCAATTCAAGTAACGATGCTTGGCAGCCATGCTGTGCCAGCATTGAGAGGATTCTATCGGCGTATAACGGCGCAACAGTGACATTACTAATCACTACTACCTTTTGCTTTGCCGTTAGAAGAGAAAGGTGGGCCGGATCATCAAACAATCCGGCACCAATTGATATTGGATAGCTACGTTCACCTAAGCTGACCGTAATCCGTTCCATGGGTATGCTCCAATTCGAGTTAAGTGATTCTTAACTCTCTTCTAGCATTTTTACGATCTGGTTGGCTACCACTTTTGCACTTTGATCGTCTGTGCGTACAGTGTAATCCGCAATTTCAGCGTATAGCGGGTTGCGCTCTTCAGCCAGAGACTCTAGTACATCGCGAGGCTTGTCCGTTTGTAGCAAAGGACGTTTTTTGTCGCGGTTTGTACGTGCAAGTTGTTTTTCAATGGTTGTCTCTAGGTATACAACGATACCGCGAGCAGATAGACGGTTACGGTTTTCTTTGCTCATGATTGAACCACCACCTGTAGCAAGAACGATACCTTGCTCTTCAGTTAGGTCATTAATCACTTTTTCTTCACGAGCGCGGAAGCCTTCTTCACCTTCAACATCGAAAACCCAAGCGATATCTGCGCCTGTGCGTTCTTCGATGACAGTGTCAGAGTCAACAAACTCCATATGAAGCTGTTGAGCTAGATGTCTACCAATCGTACTTTTGCCGGCTCCCATTGGGCCAACAAGGAAAATATTGCGTTTCTCAGCCATGTTTTAGCAGTAATTTACAACGTTAATTCAATGACATCGCCACAAGAAGGGACAGCCTTAAGCTGACTTAGAAGATGCTTGTGACACCTATTCCTCACAGATATTTCGTGATAAGACCCGAAATTATCTAGATAAGGTCGACCTAATGCAAATTTATTTTCTATTTAATGCACAACTACTTTTGGCGTAACGAAAATAAGTAGCTCACTTTTACCCAATTGTTGGTAGCTACGCCGAAACAAAGCGCCAAGCAGCGGCAAGTCACCGAGCAGTGGTACTTTATCCACTGTATCAGTCACACTGCGCTGATAAATACCGCCCAATACTATGGTTTCGCCATTTTCTACTAACACTTGCGTGCCAATACGTTGAGTGTTGATTGAGACCGCTTCTCCGGTACCCGTTTTCAACACCTCACCCGGTCTATCTTGAGTGACATTTAAATCTAAAATTAATCGATTATCAGGGGTAATTTGCGGCGTTACTTTAAGGCTTAATACCGCCTTTTTAAAGGATACTGATGTTGCACCACTCGATGCAGCTTCCAAATATGGAATTTCTGTCCCCTGCTCAATATAAGCAGGTTGCTTATTAGTCGTGATAAGACGTGGGCTGGAAATCACTTCCGCCTTCGACTCACGCTGCAATGCCGACAGTTCCAAATCGAGTAAAGTACTGCTACCTAGTTTAGCTACTTGAAAAGCGATGGTCGAAGAATTCGCTGCCGCAGCGGCTAAATTTACATTGAGCAACTCACTAATATCAACGTCAGGAAGCAAGCTACCATTAGCGTCAAGGAGTTGAGATTGATTGCGCTGGTCAAAGTTACCCTCTAAAGAGGCGCCTAGTCTACCATCATTGGAGTTGACACTCCAACGTACACCTAACTCATCGAGATTTCCTTCACTGATGGTGACAATCCGCGCCTCGATCTGCACCTGTTTAATTGGCACATCCAAAGCGGCAATAATCTCTCGCACAGCATCAATATTAGTCGAAAAATCACGAATCAAGAGGGAATTGGTACGTTCGTCGACCCGCACCGTTCCGCGCTCTGAAAGCATACCCGTGACGCCTTCTCCCCCGACTAGCTCTGCAATATCACTTGCATTGGCAAAGTTAACTTTAATGATTTGCGATTGAAACCCAACGCGCTCACTCTCTAAACGCGCCTGTTCAAGACGAATCTGCTCCCTTTGTTCAATCTCCGCCAAGGGCGCCACAATCACGACATTACCGTCAACATGTTTAGCCAGCCCTTTCACTTGTAAAATCACATCGAGTATTTGCGTCCACGGCACTTCATCTAACCGCAAACTGATATTACCGCTCACCGAGTCTGCCATGACTAAGTTAAAGCCATTGTATTGCGCGATAAGTTGCAACACGTTACGCACCGGCACGTCTTGAAAGTTAATCGACATATTCTTTGCGGGTAAGCTTAACTCTTCGCCTTTATTTGGCTCAACAGACTGCACTATCACTTCCAGCAAATGATCATTGAGTTGATAGTGATAGCGAAACGCTCCCTCAATTTGTGCGGTTAACTCAATATCATCACCATGCTGAAACAGCTCAAGCATCTGCACGCTACTGGCAAAATCAGCGACATCAAAGCGCTTAAGTTGCTCAGCATCAATCGCCGTATCAAAGACTTTAATTGATAAACCTTGAGCCGTTTTTTCGATATCCAATGCAATATGCGGCTCACTCAACTCAAGCATAATTTTACTGTTGCGCTGCTTATTAAGTTGAAAATCAATCCCTTCTAAGCGGTTAGACGTCACTTGCGCTAAGCTTGTTGTCGTGTGCATCAATGTAACCATCATCAGTGCAGCAAATAACCTAAAACGCATCGGCGAACCATTCATCATTGTCCCACTCCTTGTTTCCCTTCTCGCGGCTCATTAGCAACCACTATTGCTTGCGAAGAGAGTGATACGTTTGCCGCGACTGAAGATGGCAGAACGCATTGCGGCTCCCCGGTGTCAAACTGAGCCACTTGCATCCCTTGCGAGCTAATCTCAGTGATCACTCCAACATATGTACCGCTATCGAACGTCTGCCCCACTTCTCGCCCAATTAATTGACCATCAGCTAACGCCACCAATGCGATAGGTTGATTCTCTTTCAACACAACCCCTTTTAATGAATGCTCACCCACTTTGATCGCAATAGGGGCTGACCGAGCATTGGGTCTACAATGATCTTTTTGCTCATTGACCTGCACTACCACATCATTAGGGAGCGAAAACGGTGAGCCCTGCGCTTGGTAACTCAAGGGCGTAATCGCTAATACGGGCAGAGAAAACTCCGCCTTATCAATAGGCTGAGCTTTACCGTTCGCAATAAACGCCGCTAAATCGGATTGCTCTGCTCGACACCCCAGCAAGCTAACCAACAACGTCGCAGTTACAGTCATTTGTCTAGATAACGTCATCACCTATCACCTTGTTGTGCCACTTAGTTGGTCAGCCGAGCTGGATTCACTGCTCGCTTGATAAAGCTGCGCTCGTAGCGTGACTTTAACCAGCTGTGTCGTCACACCACTGCGACCAAACGCCATCTCGCTAATATGGATAAGTTGCGGAAGCGTCGCGATTTGTTGAATAAACCGAGCAATATCGTGATAGCTCCCAGCCAGCTCGATATTCAATGGCAGCAAATAGTAGCTTGCCTGCTGGTGTCGCTGTCCCCAATCAATGTGGTGCAACGACAAATGGTGGTGTTTCGCTAGCTGATTGATCGCCTGTAAAATCTGGGAAGATTGATGCGGCTGAACTAATTGCTGAAAAGATTGCTTTTCTAGCCGCTTAAGTTGGCTGATATGTTGAGTCAGGGCAGGCAGCAATGAGAGCTTTTGGGTCTGGTTAACAATACTCGCCTTTAAAGTCATTTCTTGCTGACGTAACTGCTTGAGCGTGAGCAATTTCCCGTCCAGATACCACAAGTAGCCAATTGCTTGGAGTGCTATCAATAATGCCAAGCAACACAGCAGACGAACCATCATCGGAGCTTGTGCTAAGTAAGCGAAATCTATCTGACTATCGATTCTCATCAGCACGCTCCTCTCTTTTTTCGCCCTTTTTATTCTTCTCTGGACGTAGAGGCAAACGAAAAGAGAGATGAAAAGTTTGGCTCAAATCACTGCTCGCCTGCTGACTGTGCTGAATAGAGTGCATCACCACCTGAGTGATCGATTGGCTCGTTTCAAAGCTTTCGAGCAGGTGAGTCAGTTGCTCGGTCGAGTGAGCAACTCCCTTTATGGTCACCAGCTGCGCTTTTAGCGTCATACTCTCGAGATACACCCCTTGGGGAATTAAGCTGGCTAATAACTGCATCAGTAATGTGGGTTGATTGCGCTGCCACTGTAAGTCGCTCAATTGCTGCAACTGCTGTTGTAATGCCTGTTGCTGCAAAGTGCGTTGCGCCAACTCCGTTTGCTGATGATTCAGTTTAGCCAGATGAGTGTTTAAATAATCCAACCGTTGCTGCTGGATCTGCTGTTGTGACTCGATATAACTCCCTGCACCTAAAAGCAGTAGATAAGCAATGACAATCGACACAACCAACATCGAGATAAAGCGCCGCTGTTGGTGCTTAAGCTGTTGCTCACGCCAAGGCAATAGATTGATTCTATGCAGCACCACTCCCCCTCAGCCAATCCAAGCCTAATAATGCAATGCCTAAAGCCGCGCTATAGCTAGGACCATCTTGAGCGGCGCTATCATCAACCAATTCGAGCGGATTGAGTAACTGACATTCAAGCCCCAAGCGACGCTTTAGCCTTAGTTGTAGGGCTTGAGCAATAAATGGCACATTTGCCCCGCCACCGGTTAACCAAACTCCGCGTATCGATGCTTGCTCCTCACTGCCAAGCAACTGCCATTGCCGCTCTATTTGCGCCACCAGCTCATTGGCAAACTCCTCCACCGCATCACCCCAAAGCTCACTCTGGGGTTGCTTCGTTATTGAACGAGTGCCGACCACCAGTTCTTTGCACCATGGAGAGCCGGTAATGAAGTCGCGAACTAGCAGTGCGTTGGTCTGCCCCAGCTCAAGTAACATCCAATCGTAACGCGCTTGGTTTTGCGCCGCTTGCTGCCATAAGCGAACCAGTCCATGACTGTGAGCATCACAAAACAAAGGTTTAAATCCGGCTAGTTGAAAAGCATGACAGCGACTATCAACAATCGCTTTTTTCGTCGCATAAACTTGGACTGATTGCTGGTCTGACTCAGAGGATAGCGAAGCTAAATCACAATGATCGAGATAGAGTTCAGTCACATCAAAGGGAGATTGATGAGAAAATCCCTCAATAATGGCATACTCTTTCTCTTGTACAGACAAGGCTTTATCTATCTGTATTAGTTTAGAAATCACTGAATTATCAGGTACCGAGATTGCGACTGTTTGACTAAAAATAGGCAAAGCCTTCCTTAGTTCTTTTAGTTTATTTACAATTTCCTGATGATTTAACTGATGATTATCGGAGAAAATATCATCTCTTATAATCAACTCTCGGCATGCTGAGAGTGTAAGTGTGCCTTTAACTGGTTTGATAACAACGGCTTTAATGCTGTAATGACCAATATCAACGCCAGTGATTAATGAATTAATCATATCGCTGTGCTCCAGGCATCGGTTGCAAATATTGCGTAAACAGCATTGTTGCCGACAAAAAGCACAAAATTAACGCAAGCTAAATTGTTAGCTAAGGTTACAAGGCATCTTGCCTTGAGTACCTCAATCAATCAGGAAATATCCGGTGAAGTTCATAAAGCGATTGCTCATTTTCATTGTGGTTTGCATGATACTTGGAGTAGGAACCATTTTTGGCTTCTATCTCTATGTCAAACCAGAACTACCAGACGTAGCGACTTTACGGGACGTTAAACTTCAAACGCCTATGCAGGTGTACAGCCAAGACGGCAAACTGATTTCTCAGTTTGGTGAAAAGCGCCGTATTCCTGTGAAGTATGACGAAATCCCACCGCATCTAGTTGAAGCCTTAATCGCGACCGAAGACAGCCGCTTCTACGACCACTATGGTATCGACCCTATTGGTATTACTCGTGCAGCCATCGTTGTGGCACTGTCGGGTTCTGCAAAACAGGGTGCGAGTACCATTACGCAGCAGCTTGCGCGTAACTTCTTCCTTTCAAACGAGAAGAAGATCATGCGTAAGATTAAAGAGATCTTCATTGCTATCCATATTGAACAACTTCTTAGCAAGCAAGAGATCATGGAGCTGTACGTTAACAAGATCTTCCTCGGTCATCGTTCGTACGGTTTTGGTGCTGCTGCACGCGTTTACTTTGGTAAAGATCTTAACCAGTTAACTCTGAGCGAAATTGCCACCTTAGCGGGTATGCCAAAAGCGCCATCCACTATGAACCCAATCTACTCGATTGAGCGCGCGACCAACCGTCGTAACGTAGTGCTAATGCGTATGTTGGATGAAAAATACATCACGCAGCAAGAGTACGACCAAGCCCGTGCTGAAACGATCGTTTCACGCTACCACGGTGCAGAGATTGAGTTAAGTGCACCCTACGTAGCTGAACTTGCGCGTGCGTGGATGGTTGAACGCTACGGTGAAGATGCTTACACCTCAGGTATGAACGTTTACACCACGGTTAACTCGAAACTGCAAGACGCAGCGAACGATGCCGCTATCAATAACCTGCTTGCTTACGATGAGCGTCATGGCTACCGCGGTGCTGAAAAAGTACTGTGGAAACCGAATGCAACGCCAATGTCTGCTGAGCAAATTGAAAAAACGCTTCGCAACGTACCAAGCTATGGTGAACTGACACCAGCGGTAGTGACTGCTGTGGCAGCAAAATCAGCAACCGTCACCATTAAAAATGTGGGTGAAGCAAAACTGGATTGGGATGGCATTAAGTGGGCGCGTCAATTCCGCACCGATGAACGCCAAGGTCCTGCTCCGAAGAAAGCAAGCGATGTTCTCGAAGTGGGTGAGCAAATTTGGGTACGCCAAATTGCCAATCAACAAGAGGAAGGTGACGTAGTTTATCACTGGCAACTAAGCCAAGTGCCAAATGCCAACACCGCCTTTGTCGCAATGAACCCTGAAAATGGTGCGGTGCTATCACTGGTGGGTGGCTTTAACTTTGTACATAACAAGTTTAACCGCGCCACTATGTCGGTACGCCAAGTGGGCTCAAGTATTAAGCCATTTATCTACTCAGCAGCAATCGATAAAGGTTTATCGCTAGCAACACTGATTAACGATGCGCCAATCAACCAGTGGGATCAAAGCCAAGGCACTGCATGGCGCCCGAAGAACTCACCACCAACTTATGTGGGTCCTACTCGTCTGCGTATCGGTCTTGCCCAATCGAAGAACGTAATGGCAGTGCGTGTACTGCGTGAAGTCGGCTTGGATGACACACGTAACTACCTCACTCGCTTTGGTTTTGCGATTGAAGATGTGCCGCGCTCAGAAACTATCGCGCTTGGTGCAGGCAGCTTAACACCGATGAAGATGGCACAAGGCTACTCAGTATTTGCCAACGGTGGTTACTATGTTGAGCCTTACTACATCGAAAAAGTGACCGGTCCATACGGTGATATGGAGTTTGAAGCAACGCCAAAAACCATTTGTCAGCAAAACTGCCCTGCGGCACAAATTGCACCGGTCGCTCAAGCTGACCAACCAGAAAATGAGTTTAACGAGCAAGATATCCCAACGGGTAACGAAGCTGAAGAAACCACAAAAGTTGAGTCACCTTATGCTCCGCAAGTGATCTCTGAGCAAACCGCATTCCTTGTACGTGAGATGATGTACAGCAACATCTGGGGTGGTGGTAGTTGGCGTGATGGCACAGGCTGGAACGGTACTGGCTGGCGAGCACAAAAACTGAAACGTCGTGATATTGGTGGTAAAACCGGTACGACCAACGATTCAAAAGATACTTGGTATAACGGTTACGGTCCTGGTGTCGTTGCGATTGCTTGGGTTGGCTTTGATGATCACAGCCGCACTCTAGGTCGCACAACACAAAACGCGAACCTAGGCAAAGGTCAAATCACTGGCGCTGAGTCTGGGGCGAAAACTGCTGAACCGGCTTGGATCGACTTTATGCATACTGCGCTATCCATCAACGCTGAGCAAGATAAGAAAATCCCGCAAGGTATCGTGCGTATTCGCATCGACCGTGACTCAGGTCTACTGACCAATAAAGTCGATGGTACATCGATGTTTGAATACTTCCGTGAAGGTCATGAGCCTAAGGAATATGTGTCAGAAGAGCTCACCGACACAATCTACTCAAGTGACGAAGGCGAAGAGCTGTTCTAGATACCTTCTTAAGTCATAAACGCAAAGAGGTTGGCAATGCCAACCTCTTTTTTATTCCAATCAAACAGTGTGAATTAAGCTTCAAGCTGCTGCTTAATCGTCTCTGCCAATTGCTCAAAGCGCGCTCTAAATGGTGACCCCGGACGATAAGCTACAACAATGCTGCGCGTCGGTTCAGGGTTGACGGCACGCACGTAGCAGACCCCATCTTTGATCTTCTCTTTTGGCAGCGCCAGTTTTGGTAGCAAGGTGATCCCTGCTCCTGCTGCGACCATGTTACGTAGAGTCTCTAAACTGGTTGCTTTAAAACGCTCATCATCTTTAGCACCAGCAGCAAAGCAAAAACCTAACGCGTGGTCGCGTAAACAATGCCCATCACCCAACGCTAAAACCGTGCGTCCATTAAGCTCTAACATGTCGATTTCATCCAGCGATGCCCATTCATGCTCGCAAGGCACGGCTACACTTAATGGCTCACTGTAAACTTCAATCTCTTTAAACTGCGCCGTTTCTTCTACCGCCGCTAACACCAAACAATCCAGCTTGCCGTCTTCAAGTTGATGAACAAGTTGCTGAGTTTGTGCCTCATGCAGATAAAGCTCAAGCTCAGGAAACTGCTCTTTCAGCTTAGGGACAATGCGCGGCAGAATGTAAGGACCAACCGTCGGGATAAAACCAATGTGCATCGGTCCTGTCATCGCGCCACTTTGATCACTTGCCATATCGCGGAACAGCTTCACCTCACTGAGGATTTTTTTCGCCTGTTCCACCAGTTGTAAACCCGCATCGGTAAACAACACGCGACGACTACTGCGCTCCAGCAGCGCGGTACCTAGCTCATCTTCCAGCTTACGAATCTGCCCACTCAAGGTAGGCTGACTAACAAAGCAGGCTTCCGCCGCTTTACGAAAATGATTGTGCTCAGCCAAGGCGACTAAGTATTCGAAATCACGAATATTCATAAACCATCCTTTACTAATAGGATCAAACTATCAAAATCATAACACCAAACGTTTATGACTATCAAAGCCATAGCGCCAAACGATTAGAGCTATCAATAAAAATTTTTATAATAACTGCAAAGAAAAAAGATTGAGTCCACCCAACTCTCAGATATATTACCAACGAACAATATCGTTAATAAGGATTTAACCATGTTTACATCAAAAGAAGGTCAAGCTGTACCACAAGTTACTTTTCCAACTCGCCAAGGTGATGCTTGGGTTAACGTAACGACTGACGATCTATTCAAAGACAAGACCGTTATCGTATTCAGCTTACCTGGTGCATTTACTCCGACTTGTTCATCAAGCCACCTACCTCGTTACAACGAGCTATTCTCTGTATTCAAAGAGCACGGCGTTGATGACATTCTATGTGTTTCTGTAAATGACACTTTCGTAATGAACGCATGGAAAGCAGACCAAGAAGCAGAAAACATCACGTTCATCCCAGATGGTAACGGTGATTTTACTGACGGCATGGGTATGCTGGTTGAGAAAAACGATCTAGGCTTCGGCAAACGTTCATGGCGTTACAGCATGCTAGTGAAAAACGGCGTGGTTGAGAAAATGTTCGTTGAAGAAAACGTACCAGGCGACCCGTTCAAAGTCTCTGATGCAGACACTATGCTGAACTACATTGCGCCAGAGCACAAAGAGCAAGCGTCAATCACAGTATTCAGCAAACCTGGTTGCCCATTCTGCATGAAAGCAAAACAGAACCTAATCGACAAAGGTCTGAACTACGAAGAGCTTGTACTAGGTAAAGACGCAACCACAGTGAGCCTACGTGCAATCACGGGGCGCACGACTGTTCCTCAAGTATTTATCGGTGGTAAACACATCGGTGGCAGCGAAGAGCTAGAAGCTTACCTAGGCTAATCCCCTAGCCGATTTAAGCTAAATAAATAGAAAGCTAAATAGAAAGGCGATGGCTAACTGGCTATCGCCTTTTTTCATTTCTGCTTCGAGAGCGAAGTGGAATAACCACCCAGCGCATCCAAAGGTGCAATGCTAATAACCCAGTAAAACCAACAATCGCAGTAATCAACGCGATAGATTCAATGCTCTTAGGCGTATCACGAAACATCAGCCACCAGATCGCCATACTCAGTAGCGATAATCCGCTCAGCTGATACACGCAGCGCATGCAGCGTCCAATCTTGCGCCAAAACCAGTTCTGTTGGCAGGTATTACAACTCATGTTTATCACTGACAAGGAAGAGTGAACCACATTGTAGTCCCTTCCTTTATCCGTTGGTAATAGCAAAGCACGATATGGGGAGTCGATCAAAAATGAAAAGTAAGCTTCGCCAGATAACAGTAGCACGTCATTGGTGTACCTTGTTGCTTCAAAAATAATCAAAATAAAATCCCAGTTTACTAGGGATTAATCTCGATATATTGAGGAGAAGTAAAGTGAGTACTGAATTAAAAACTGCATTAGTAATGGGTTCGAGTTGGTTTGTGATTGGTTTTAGTGCCATCGTGTTGGTAAGCCTGCACGCAATGCACTAATTCTTCCTGCCTATTTGGTGCTGAACTTGAGAGCCTAATCCCCCATCGTTCCAACACCGTCATCCCTGCGCAGGCAGGGATCTATCTTTTAATATCACCAACATATGAACCAATTAAAAGCGAGATTCCCCTCTTCAGGGGAATGACAAAATAAAAGCATAAACGCTTCGTAAGATCTTATCTAAAACTCAACGCACTCACAGCACTCAAACTTGCCCACTTCACTAGGTAAAAGTTCAGGACGAACTTTTAGGTTTTCGGTGTCGGGAACGCCTAAAACCGACCGGACAGCACACTCGAAACTAAAGCGCCTTTCTGATGACTCTTTGGCGCAGCAAAGAGTTATTGGACCGCTAGCACGGAGTCTAAGAAAGCGATGAGCTAATAGCGGGACATACCCTTCCCCTTCCTATTTGGCGCTACAGCGTCGTTAACCTGCATTCGAAAATCTCATCACATAGCTCACTATGCTCAGAGACTTTTCTCATTTGATTGCCTAGCTATAACACCAACTAGTTTGGAGAAAGACTTTCATATTGATGCTGAGCTTGAAAGCCTAATCCCCTATCGTTCCAACACCGCAATACCCACGCTCCAATACCGCCATAGCCACACCCCAATACCGTCATCCCTGCGAAGGCAGGGATCTAGCTTTTAATATCCCCAGCATATGGACCAATTAAAAGCGAGATTCCCCTCTTCAGGGGGAATGACAAAATAAAAGCATAAACGCTCCGTAAGATCTCATCTAAAACTCAACGCGCTCACACCACTCAAACTCACCCACTTCACTAGGTAAAAGTTCAGGACGAACTTTTAGGTTTTCGGTGTCGGGAACGCCTAAAACCGACCGGACAGCACACTCGAAACTAAAGCGCCTTTCTGATGACTCTTTGGCGCAGCAAAGAGTTATTGGACCGCTAACACAGAGTTAAGGAATACGACAAGCTAATAAGCGGGACATACCCTTCCCCCTTACTACAAACAAAAAAAGCCAGCAGTGGGATGCTGCTGGCAAAGTCTTGGGCTTCTAGTTTTGCTTCTTTCTTGCTGTGTAATTAACTGTTACGTCTTTTCTTGTCGCGTCACTTCTTATCAAGCAGATGACGCTCAAAAAATTAGCGCTTAACCTTGTTTACGGATTAGGTAATCAAATGCACCTAAACTTGCTTTTGCACCTTCACCCATCGCAATGATGATCTGTTTATAAGGTACTGTCGTTGCATCACCCGCTGCGAATACACCTTCTAGGCTGGTTTCACCTCGGCTACCAACTTCAATCTCACCACGCTCAGAGAGTGCCACTTCTGAATCTTTTAGCCATTCTGTGTTTGGTACTAGACCGATTTGAACAAAGATACCTGACAGTTCAATCTGTTTGATCTCATCTGTGTTGCGGTCTTTGTACTTCAAGCTCGTTACACGAGTACCGTCACCTACGACTTCTGTGGTTTGTGCCATGGTGATGATGTCGATGTTTGGTAGTGAGTTCGCTTTGTCGATAAGCACTTGGTCGGCGCGAAGTACATCGGCGAATTCAAGAACCGTTACGTGTTCAACAATACCTGCTAGGTCAATAGCGGCTTCAATACCTGAGTTACCACCACCGATAACCGCAGTTTTCTTGCCTTTGAACAGTGGACCGTCACAGTGTGGGCAGTACGCGACACCTTTGTTGCGGTACTCTTGCTCACCCGGGACGTTCATTTCACGCCAACGAGCACCTGGGCTTAGGATGACACTCTTACTCTTCAGCGTTGCACCACTTTCAAGTTGGATGTGAATCAAACCATCTTCTGTGTGTGCCGCGCCCATTAGTTTCTCAGCTTGTTGCTCAGTCACGACGTCTACGTCGTATTCTTTTAGATGTTCTGCCAGGTCAGTCGCCAGTTTTGGACCTTCAGTACGTTTTACCGAAATGAAGTTCTCGATTGCCATAGTATCCATAACCTGACCACCAAAACGCTTAGCAACCACACCCGTGCGAATACCTTTACGAGCGGCGTATAGAGCGGCTGCGCTACCACCAGGACCACCACCGACAACCAATACATCGTATGGGTCTTTTTCGCTCAGTGCTTTCGCCGCTTTCTCACTTGCACCGTCATCCACTTTGTTAAGGATTTCAGTCAGAGACATACGACCTTGACCAAATAGCTCACCGTTCACGAATACGCTTGGTACTGCCATGATGTCGCGCTGTTTCACTTCATCTTGGAATAAACCACCATCGATCATGGTTGCTTTCACTTTCGGGTTGATCGCTGCCATCATGTTGAACGCTTGAACCACGTCTGGGCAGTTTTGACATGACAGTGAAATAAAGATTTCTACGTCTAACTCTTTGTCTAGAGCTGCGATTTGCTCAATTACTTCCGGTTCTAGTTTGATTGGGTGACCGCCAGAATGTAGCAGTGCCAATACTAGAGAGGTAAATTCGTGCCCCATTGGCAAGCCTGCAAAACGTAGTGCGGTGCCTTTCGCTGGGTTGGTCACTGCCATCACTGGTTTACGTGCGCTTGCGTTGTCGTCACGTTCAACGGTGATGAGATCGCTCATTTCTGCGATTTGATTTGCTAGTGACAAGATATCATTCGATGCTTTGCTTTCATCTAGACTAACCACTAAACGAACTTCTTGTTTTACATTAGCCAGATATTGTTTGAGTTGTTGTTGGATCGCTTGGTCTAACATAGTGTTACTGCCTTCATTAAAGAGTTACCTATCAAAACAAGTATTTGTTCATTCTTGCTGGTTAAAATCGTTGATAACTGCGTTATAGATTTTGTAGTTAGATTGACTAGCTATCAAAAGTCTATGCCTTGTTCTGAACGATTTTCCCTGCGCAATTTCTGGACACCTACTTATTCAGAAAGGTAATAAAAGTGGTTACTGTAGATAAAATCTTGGGGTAGAGAGCAAATCAGGCAGATGGTCGTCAAGGTATCTAACCTGAAGTGCTCTCTGTTTGGTTCTAGTCAGTAAAAGGAGAATTAAACTGACTAGGTCCTAAATTTGTGTGGCTTAGATTTTGCCAACTAGGTCTAGAGATGGTGCTAGCGTCTCTTCGCCTTCTTTCCATTTAGCAGGACAAACTTCGCCTGGGTGTGCTGCTACGTATTGAGCTGCTTTTACTTTGCGTAGTAGGTCTTCTGCGTCACGACCGATACCTTCAGCAGTGATTTCCATTGCTTGGATAGTACCTTGTGGGTCGATTAGGAACGTTGCACGGTCTGCAAGACCTTGACCTTCACGCATCACACCGAAGTTGTTGGTGATGTTGCCTGTTTGGTCGCCAAGCATGTAGTACTGAATCTTGCCGATTGTGTCTGAGCTGTCGTGCCATGCTTTATGAGTGAAGTGTGTGTCAGTTGATACTGAGTAAACTTCTACGCCACGTTTTTGTAGCTCTTCGTAGTGGTCAGCAAGGTCGCCAAGTTCAGTTGGACATACAAACGTAAAGTCTGCTGGGTAGAAGAAGAACACCGCCCATTTACCTAGAACATCTTGCTCTGTTACTTCAACGAATTCGCCGTTTTTGTATGCTGTAGCTGAGAATGGTTTGATTTGAGTGTTAATCATAATTTACTTTCCTTTGAATGTTTTAAGCTGAGCTGTTGTTGCTTTCGGAAAGTATATTCGCATCACAGTGAGTTTAAGGAAAATCGCTTGTAACTATCCTATTGATAGTCATTTCCTATTAATGGTTATTTCACTTAATAGGGAGTATCGATGTCAGTGACGTGATATTTGAGTTTTGATTAGATCGATGTGTTTTATGTCCCGCATATCCATTTGGTGAACCCATTGAGATTTTCGTCTGCGGTCCAATAACTCTTTGCTGCGCCAAAGAGTCATCAGAAAGGCGCTTTAGTTTCGAGGGCGCTGTCCGGTCGGTTTTAGGTGTTCCCGACACCGAAAACCTTAAAATTCTTCCTGAATTTTTACCTCATATGCAGCGAATCTTTAATTGATTAAAAACGCTTCTAGATCTTTGCACTGATACTAAATACTTCCTCAAACTAATTAGATTCACAGTTAGGCGAGTAAATGAGAAAAGCCTCTGAGCATAGTGAACTATGTGATGAGGTTTTCGAATGCAACTCAACAACGCTGTGGGCTTAATTAGGCAGAGGAAGCTAGGCAAGCAAATGAGAAAAGTCCCTGAACATAGTGAACTATGTGATGAGATTTTCGAGTGCGGGTTAACGACGCTGTAGCGCCAAATAGGACGGGGAAAAGAAAAAAGCCCTGAAATCAATAGAAGATTTCAGGGCTCTCTTAGATTCATCTAAGAAAAAGCAGTGGTACAGTTATAGACCGAGCCTTTTCCAGATGGTTCAATTTTTTATCGATCTTTTTTGATCTTTTTATCTATCCACTAAAAATCAATATCTTAGATAGAGGGTTGCTGTACCTATTCAAACCAATTGGTGCTGCAGGTAGGCGACCAAAGAGCAAAGCCACTGCAGCGACCATTGGGAGGAATGATGAATCGCTACTTTAAACGCGCTTCGGCTTGCTCAACAGCAAACGCCACTTGCTCTGGCGCAACGCCGCCTAGGGCATTACGTTTAGCCAAACAAGATTCAATCGTTAGAATCGCGTACACGTCTTCTTCAATCACTGGCGAGAAAGCTTTGAGCTCTTCTAGTGACAATTCTTCTAGCGCACTGCCCTTTTCAATTGCGCCGACCACGGCAACGCCGACGATATGGTGCGCTTCACGGAAAGGAATCCCTTTCGCCACTAGGTAGTCAGCCAACTCGGTCGCGTTGGCATAACCTTGCTGCGCCGCTTCTAGCGTACGTTCACCGTTAACTTTGATACCATCAAAACAGAGCGCCGCCATTTCAATACAATCGAACCAAGTATCGAGTGCATCAAATAGCCCTTCTTTGTCTTCCTGCATATCTTTGTTGTATGCCAATGGCAGTGCTTTGACTGTCATCATCATGCCGGCTAAAGAGCCATAAACACGCCCGGTTTTACCACGGATAAGCTCTAGGGCATCCGGATTTTTCTTTTGCGGCATCAACGATGAACCGGATGTAACGGTATCGGCTAATTCAATAAAGTTGGCTTCACCTGAGTTATAGAAAATCATGTCTTCAGCTAGACGAGATAGGTGCAGCATTGAAATCGACGCAACCGACATCAGCTCCATCACATGGTCACGATCCGAAACCGAATCTAGCGAGTTACGAGTTGCACGGGCAAAACCAAGGTTTTGTGCAATCAGCTCTCGATCCATCGCATAGGCAGTACCTGCTAGTGCGCCAGAGCCAAGCGGACAAGTATTCAGACGCGCGACTGCATCTTTTAAACGGGAATGGTCACGTTCAAACATTTCAACGTAAGCAAGACACCAGTGAGCAAATGTCACCGGCTGCGCACGTTGCAGGTGAGTATAACCAGGTAGAACCGTGGTTTGATGCGCCTTAGCTACATTGACCATCTGCAATTGCAGATCTTCAAGCGCTTTTAATAGCACTTCACCTTGCTCACGGCACCACAGTTTGAGGTCGGTCGCCACTTGGTCGTTACGCGAACGCCCCGTGTGCAGTTTTTTACCCAAATCACCCACTTTGGCGATCAGTTGCTGTTCAACCCAAGAGTGAATGTCTTCCGCATCCGAAGCTAAGATCTGCTTGGGATTCTCTTCGACACTCACTTTCAGCTCATTCAAAGCCTGCTCAAGTTGCTGCTGCTCTTGCTCGCTCAACACGCCGACTGTGACTAGTGCTTTTGACCACGCAACCGAGCCGACAATGTCTTGCACTGCTAAGCGATAATCAAAACGAAGCGAATCATTAAAGTCTTTAAAACGTGTATCTGCTGCTTGGGTAAATCTACCGCCCCATAGTGCCATTGCATCTCTCCTGATAATCAAAGGATCCAGCCAAAGCTGAACCCTTTTAAGTCGGTCACATCGCCCAGACTCCGCTGAGCTTATTGGTCCTGGCAAGCTTTAACCTGCCAGTTTATTTATTACTTTTTCTTTGCTGCGTTTAGCGCTCTGATTCTGCTTGATAGCGAGTACAGGCGGATAAAGCCACCAGCATGGCTTTGGTCATACACTTCATCAGCACCAAAGGTTGCAAACTCTTCGCTGTACAAGCTGTTGTCTGAACGCTTCTGCGTAACCGTTGCTTGACCTTTGTAAAGCTTGATCACTACTTCACCATTCACATCTTGTGCAAGCTCATCTGCTGCCGCAAGCACTGACTTACATAGTGGCGTAAACCAACGACCATCGTATACAAGTTGAGCAGCTTTCACACCTAATTCTTCACGGAATTCGAACGACGTCTTGTCCAATACCAATTGCTCTACTGCACGTAGTGCTTCCATGATGATGGTGCCCCCTGGAGTTTCGTAACAGCCACGAGACTTCATACCGACAAGACGGTTTTCAACGATATCGATACGACCTACACCGTGCTTAGCACCTTTATCGTTTAGGTAAACCAGTGCGTTGTATGGGTTCATTGCTTCACCATCAACTTCAACCACTTCGCCTTTCGCCACTTTCAGCGTGACGTATTCCGCTTCATTTGGCGCTTGCTCAGGATCAACCGTCCAAGCCCAGCAATCTTCGTTTGGCGCATTCCAAGTATCTTCTAGAACACCACCTTCGGTTGATAGGTGCCATGCGTTCGCATCACGTGAGTAGATTTTGGTGATTGAAGCTGAACAAGGAATATTGCGCGCTTCTAGGTAATCCAAACACTCTTCACGGCTCACCAAGTCCCATTCACGCCATGGCGCAATCACTTTTAGATCCGGAGCAAGAGCGGCAAACGCACCTTCGAAACGTACTTGGTCGTTACCTTTACCCGTACAACCGTGACACAATGCGTCAGCGCCAACTTTACGTGCCACTTCTACTTGCGCTTTAGCAATGATTGGACGCGCCATTGAAGTACCCAGTAGGTATTTACCTTCGTAACATGCACCAGTTTTCAGCGTAGGGTTGATGTACTCAGCGACCATCTCTTCTTTTAGGTCAACCACGTAACACTCTGATGCACCAGAAGCGATAGCTTTTTCTTCAATGCCTTCAAGCTCGTAGTAGCCTTGACCAACATCAGCCACAAACGCCACGACTTCACAATCGTAGTTCTCTTTTAACCACGGGATAATTACTGAGGTATCGAGACCACCAGAGTAAGCTACTACTACTTTGTTTACGTTTACTTTGCTCATTTTCATTCTCCGAGCCTAAGCGTATGACGGCTTAGGTACTAATCCTTGTTATGACTCTCTATACAGATTTTGTCTGCGTTAGAAAATTTACTGCGGCAGAAATTGTGTGCCGATACTCTCACCCGCGAAAAGCTGGGCTAATTTTTCTGGGTAGCGCCAAGTAGCCACTTCAATAGGACGACCAAGGTCATTTGCCGCTTCCAGCGCCGCTTTAACCTTAACAATCATGCCATCAGTGATCACTTGACCATCAATCAGTTGGTTGGCTTTTTGCTCATCTAAACTCTTGATCAAATTACCTTTGCCGTCCAATACACCGCTCACATCTGAGAGCAAAACCAGCTCTGCATCAAGAGCGCCAGCGACCGCAACGGCAGCTTGGTCAGCATTAACATTCATCATTTGACCATCGTCGGTTAGACCAATTGAGCTGATAATTGGCAGTGCGCCCGTCGCTAATACCGCTTGCAGCACCGCTGGGTTACCCGGCGCCGCTTTACCGACTGCACCAAGCTCAGGATCAAGCTCTTCAACCTGACACAAACCGCCATCCGCTAGGCTAAATCCGACTGCATTCAAACCATCTTTGATTGCTTGACCTTGCAGTTGCTTATTGGCAGTGCCCGCTAGCGCACCGGCAATTAAACCAATTTGCTCGTAAGGGGTAACACGTAGACCCTGTTTTTTCACCGTCGGCAACTGTAGCTGTTTCATCAGGTCATCCACTAGGTAACCACCACCATGCACAATCACAATTGGTCGCAGCGCCTGAACTTGGTAGTTCGCAATGGCGCCAAATACTTGGCTAAGCGTGTCGGTACATGACAGGGCTGCTCCGCCGAGTTTGATCACTAATGGATTTTGTTTGCTCTCTGTCATAACTGCTCCTTGGTATGACTGACCTTGATAAGACTGACCTAGATATAATGAGTTAAATCAGTGCCGTGATTTCAGGGTATCCGTAGTGGATGTTCAAACATTGCATCGCTTGACTCGATGCACCTTTTAATAAGTTGTCGATCACCGCACATACAATGATGTGCTCGCCTTGTACTTTCCAACCGATATCGCAGAACGGGGTGAACTGAACGTTTTGCAGCTTTGGCATGCCATCGACTAGGCGCACCAAAGGTTTGTCTTGGTACGCATTAGCAAATACTTGTGCGACTTGCTCTGGGTTTACACCCGCAGAAAGTTTCATGGTGATAGTGGCAAGAATGCCACGTTTGAAGTCCGCTAAGTGCGGGGTAAAAATCACATCACAACCTAAATGAGTGGCGATTTCTGGCTGATGACGATGAGCAAACACGCCGTAAGGTTGCAAGCTCACTTCACACAAACTGTTGGTTAGTGTTGCCTTACGACCCGCGCCCGACGCACCGCTAGTTGCGTTAATCACTGGCCACTGATTGGTATCGATTAAGCCCGCTTGCAGCAAAGGTTTGATTGCCAATTGTGAAGCAGTTGGGTAACAACCCGGCACCGCCACCAGTTGGCTTTGTTTGATTTCTTCGCTCGCCCACTCAGCAAGACCGTAAGCGGCGTTATCTAGCCATTGTTCGTGTTGATGCTCAAAACCATAAAACTCTGGGTAGAAGCCGCCCTTTTTAACTCGGAAGGCACCCGACAAGTCAAACACTTGGCAACCATGCGCTAACAGCGTTGGCGCTAAATCATGGCTCACTTCATGCGCAGTAGCGAGAAAGACTACGTCTGCATTTTTCGCTACCGCTTCAACATCTACCAGCGGTTGAACTTGGTCATCAACCAAACCGGCTAACTTACCGTGCAAAGCAGAGATTGGCGTACCTGCATCTGCGCTGTTGGCGGAAACGTATAAACCTGATAGCGTAAGCTCTGGGTGTTTGTGCACCATCAGTGCAAGTTCTGCTCCGGTATAGCCAGTGGCACCAATGATGGTCGTTTTTAGCATTTTAAGACATCCGTATCGTTATTCAGCGTCACTCAATGTGACTAAAAAACTATTTAAAGTGTTTTTTAATGATTTTTTATTCATTAAAAATGATTTAATATGTGTTTTACCTTCTTAGTTAGCGTCTGTCAACAGGGAAACGAAGATAATATGCAACTACCGAGCTTTATTGAGGTCTACCGCGGCCTAATTTCTACTTCCTCTATCAGCTCTTCTGACCCAAGTTGGGATGAGGGTAACCAGCAGGTTATTGAGAAACTTGCCACTTGGCTGAAAGATGTCGGCTTTGACGTGGATGTCATTCAAGCTGCACCCGGTAAATACAATCTATTAGCCAAGAAAGGTCATGGCGAAGGCGGGCTACTACTTGCTGGTCACAGTGATACCGTGCCGTTTGATGAGGGGCGTTGGAACTTCGAGCCGCATGCGATTACCGAAACCAATAACCGCTTCTATGGTTTAGGCACTGCCGATATGAAAGGCTTCTTTGCTTTTATCTATGAAGCAGTAAAGAAGATTGATTGGAGCAAGCAAACCAAACCGCTCTATATTCTCGCCACTTGTGACGAAGAAACCTCGATGCTGGGCGCGCGTCACTTTACTGATAACACGCAGATCAAACCGGATTACTGCATTATTGGAGAGCCTACGAGCTTAGTGCCGATCCGTGCTCACAAAGGGCACGTCGCCAATGCGGTGCGCGTGACCGGTAAATCAGGTCACTCTTCCGACCCTGCGCTTGGTGTAAACGCTATAGAGATCATGCATGAAGTGCTTTTTGCACTGATGCAACTACGAGACAAGCTGATCAAAGAGTATCACCATCCGGGCTTTGCGATTCCAAGCCCTACGCTGAACCTCGGGCATATTCATGGTGGTGACAGTGCTAACCGTATCTGTGGTTGTTGTGAGTTGCATTACGATGTGCGTCCTCTTCCGGGGATCAGCTTAGATGGTCTAAGCAATATGCTGCTGGGTGCTTTGCAAGAAGTGCAAGCCAAATGGCCGGGAAGAATTGAAATCACCCCACTGCATGATCCCGTGCCAGGCTTTGAGTGTAACCACGACCATCCATTTGTCGGTGGCATGGAAAATATCTGTCAGACGCCATCGGAAACGGTCAACTACTGCACCGAAGCGCCATTTTTAAGCCAGCTATGCCCAACCTTGGTCTTAGGTCCCGGATCGATTGAACAAGCCCACCAGCCGGACGAGTTTTTAGCGTTTGAGTTCATCGACCCAACCATCAATATACTGTCGAAATCGATCTACACCTATTGCTTTGATTAAAGCGCTTGAAGCAGCAGAGAACGACTCTGCTGCTTTTTGATAGCCGTTAATAGAGATGCACGACTAAAGCCTAATGGGGGCGGAGCTCAATACAGTTTATAGTGATTGATCGCTCAAAATAGCGCTTTTCTGTAATAAATTTTCAGTAATTTAGGCAAAATAAGCGCAATTGTTCGAAGTGAACGAAATGACATTATTTGTGCAAAATAAGCTGGCACTATTTGACTGTTGGCGATATTTTTAGCTAGATTGTCTATCGACAAGGAACAATGGATGTAATTTTTTTACAAGGCAGGATGATAATGAACGAGAAATACTCTGCTCTACGTAGTAATGTGAGCATGTTGGGTCACTTGCTCGGCAATACTATCAAGGATGCACATGGAGACGTGATTCTTGAGAAAGTAGAAACCATACGTAAGCTTTCTAAATCAGCACGCTCTGGCAACCCAGCCGATCGCGAAAATCTCATCGAAGAGATCAAAAGCTTACCGAACGAACAACTCACTCCTGTTGCTCACGCCTTTAACCAGTTTCTAAATCTGACCAACATGGCAGAGCAATACCATACGATTTCACGTCATTGCGATGCGCATGTCTGCGAACCTGACGCTATCAACACTCTGTTTTCTAAACTCAGCCAAAATGGCATTAGCAAACTTGATACTGCACAAGCGGTTCGCGATCTGAATATCGAACTGGTACTGACTGCTCACCCTACTGAAATCACTCGTCGCACCATGATCAATAAACTGGTGAAAATTAACGAGTGTTTGTCCAAGCTTGAACTGAGCGATCTCTCGGTCAAAGAGCGCCAAAAAACTGAGCGCCGCCTAGAGCAACTTATCGCCCAAAGCTGGCATTCGGATACCATTCGCCAGCAACGCCCAACGCCACTTGATGAAGCGAAATGGGGCTTTGCTGTCGTTGAAAACTCACTTTGGGAAGCGGTACCAGACTTTCTCCGTGAGCTTGATGAAAAACTTGAAGCTTACCTAGGTGAAGAGCTGCCAATTGATGCAGCACCAGTACACTTCTCATCTTGGATGGGTGGTGACCGCGATGGTAACCCATTTGTGACACACACCATCACACGCGAAGTGCTGCTACTGTCTCGCTGGAAAGCTGCGGACCTATATTTAGGTGACATCAACGAGTTGGTTAGCGAACTGTCGATGACCCGCTGCAACGATGAAGTACGCGCTCTCGCTGGTGATGATGAGCATGAACCTTACCGTGCGATCCTTAAATCGCTGCGCGCGCTGCTAAATGACACCAAAGAGATCTTAGACGCTAAGATCCATGGTCAAAAACTGGCAATCAAAGCACCACTGCAAAATGCTGAGCAGCTATGGCAGCCACTACTCGCCTGCTACAAGTCGCTACACGAATGCGGTATGGGCGTGATTGCTGACGGCTCACTGCTTGATACTCTGCGCCGCGTAAAAGCGTTTGGCGTACACCTAGTGCGTTTGGATATTCGCCAAGAAAGCACCCGCCACTCCGATGTAATTTCAGAGCTTACTCGCTACCTCGGTATTGGTGACTATGACCAATGGAGCGAGCAGGACAAGATTGCGTTCTTAACTCAAGAGCTAAGCTCGAAGCGCCCGCTTCTTCCGCGTGATTGGCAACCGTCAGAGCCAGTTCAAGAAGTGCTGGATACTTGTCGTATTATCGCTGCGCAACCACGTGATGCCTTTGGTGCGTACGTGATCTCAATGGCGCGTACTGCTTCTGATGTATTAGCGGTGCACCTATTGCTGCAAGAAGCTGGTTGTCCTTACCGTATGGACGTGTGTCCACTGTTTGAAACCCTCGACGACCTCAATAACGCCGAGTCAGTGATCAAGCAACTAATGAGCATCGATCTCTACCGTGGCTTTATCCAAAACCAGCAAATGGTGATGATTGGTTACTCTGACTCAGCCAAAGATGCCGGCGTGATGGCGGCAGGTTGGGCGCAATACCATGCGATGGATGCCCTGGTTAAAGTTGCCGACGAAGAAGGCATCGAGCTGACACTATTCCACGGTCGTGGCGGCACGATTGGTCGCGGTGGTGCGCCAGCACACGCAGCACTACTCTCTCAGCCACCAAAGAGCTTGAAAGGAGGCTTGCGCGTAACTGAACAAGGCGAAATGATCCGCTTTAAGCTTGGGCTACCTGAAGTAGCAGTAAACAGCTTCAA
Source organism: Vibrio ponticus (assembly GCF_009938225.1). Classification (NCBI taxonomy): domain Bacteria; kingdom Pseudomonadati; phylum Pseudomonadota; class Gammaproteobacteria; order Vibrionales; family Vibrionaceae; genus Vibrio; species Vibrio ponticus. The sequence goes on along the minus strand of NZ_AP019657.1, from coordinate 3,125,601 downwards.
CATGTACGCCAGTGCGATTCTGGAAGCGAACCTATTGCCACCACCAGAGCCAAAACAAGAGTGGCGCGATCTGATGAACGTGCTGTCTGAAGTTAGCTGTGAAGCATACCGTGGCGTAGTTCGTGGTGAACCGGATTTCGTACCTTACTTCCGTCAAGCAACACCTGAGCTGGAGTTAGGTAAATTGCCATTAGGCTCACGCCCATCAAAACGTAATCCGAACGGTGGCGTGGAAAGTCTACGTGCAATCCCGTGGATCTTCTCATGGAGCCAAAACCGCCTAGTGCTACCTGCGTGGTTAGGTGCGGGTGAAGCGATTCAGTACTCGATTGACCAAGGTCACCAAGAACTACTAGAAGAGATGTGTCGCGAATGGCCATTCTTCTCAACTCGCCTTGGTATGCTTGAGATGGTGTATTCGAAATGTAGCATTGGCATCTCGCGTTACTACGATGAGCGTCTGGCTGATCCTGAGCTGCTTCCACTGGGTGATCGCCTCCGTGAACAGCTACAGAAAGACATCAAAACGGTGCTTAAAGTAGAGAACAACGAGAACCTGATGCAAAGCGATCCTTGGGGTCAAGAGTCTATCCGCCTACGCAACATCTACGTTGAGCCACTCAACATGCTGCAAGCTGAGTTACTCTACCGCACTCGCCAAGTCGACGATCCATCGCCAGAGCTAGAAGAAGCTCTAATGGTGACGATTGCAGGTATCGCTGCGGGTATGCGTAATACCGGCTAACCATACCGGCTAATCCTTAGCAACCGCCATACTACCGCAATATAAAGGTCGCTTTCATAGCGACCTTTTTGCTACCAAACAGCATAAAACACTAGTGATATGGGTCGCATTTAACTGTTAACTGCTAACATTTAATTTCATTTATAAGACATAAAAAACCACACTTTCAGTATAAAATACTGCAATAATTATTTATTGAGTGTTTTGTCAGTTTTTTCTGAACTTTGCCCCATCTATTCTACTTTATGCTTATTATTTAGATATACTATCGCTCCCCTGCGAAACACATAAATAATACAGTTCGCAGTTACGGTTATAGCAACCGTACTAGGTGAATAACGGCTTTATTAAGGTGACATGACCAACTTTGTTGGTACTGCCTCCATCGACATAACACAAGTGCCTATAGAAGCACATCTAGATGTTGGCGGTTGATTTGAGTTTTATTGACCATTTGGATTAAAGACATGTCATTACCACACGTAATTCTCACAGTTCTTAGCACTCGCGACGCTACTGGATACGACATCACCAAAGAATTTTCTAACACTATCGGTTACTTCTGGAAAGCAAGCCACCAACAAGTTTACCGTGAACTGAACAAGATGGCGCAAAACCAGCTTGTAACGTGCGTACTCGAGCCACAAGAAGGCAAACCAGACCGCAAGGTTTACTCAATCACTGACGCAGGCCGTGTTGCGCTAGGTGAATGGTTTGACCAACCGACAGCACACCCAACAGTACGTGACGAGTTCTCTGCAAAATTGATGGCATGTTCAGTACAGCCTTCAGCTGCGTTTAAAGAGCAACTTGCAGGTCTAGTTGAAGAGTCTCGTAAACTGGTTGAGCACTACAAAGAAATTGAAACTGCGTACTACTCAAACACAGCAAGCCTAGACAAGCAGCAACGTCTAGAGCGCCTAACTCTGCGCCGCAACCTACTACTACGTCAAACGTGGATTGAGTGGGCTGACGAAGTGTTAGCAGAACTAGAATCATTAGCATAAGTTCTAACACTCAGTAGCAAAACACTGACAGACAGATAAACAAAAAGGTTGGCACTGCCAATCTTTTTTATACCTTACGGATTAACGCTTATCCTGATTGGTATTAAATCCCATCGCCATGGACAAACTGCTGCGACTTGCCATTAAACTGCTGATCCATATCTAACGATGGTTTATCGGACTGTGGACGACCGACAATTTTCGCCGGAACCCCTGCTACCGTGGTATGAGGCGGAACCTCATGCAATACCACCGAACAAGAAGCAATCTTCGCCCCTTCGCCAACTTCGATATTGCCTAAGATCTTCGCACCAGCACCGATCATTACGCCTTCACGGATTTTCGGGTGACGATCGCCACACTCTTTACCCGTACCACCTAGCGTTACGTCTTGCAGGATCGATACGTCGTTTTCGACTACTGCCGTCTCACCAATCACAATACCCGTTGCGTGGTCGAGCATGATACCGCGACCAATGCGCGCTGCCGGGTGAATATCGACCTGACACGCCACCGAAATTTGGTTTTGCAGGTAGGTCGCAAGCGCGACTCGACCTTGTTTCCACAGCCAGTTAGCGACACGGTAGCCTTGCAGCGCATGGTAACCTTTTAGGTAGAGCAGCGGGATTGAATACATTGAAACCGCAGGGTCACGATTGACCGTCGCGCAGATATCACAAGCTGCCGCTTCAGTAATACTTGGGTCTGCAGCAAACGCCTCTTCCACCACCTCACGTACTGCCATTGCTGGCATTGACGCGGTGTTTAGCTTGTTGGCAAGAATGTAGCTCAGTGCCGCACACAAGCTATCGTGCTTGATGATGGTGGCATGATAGAAACTAGCAAGCATTGGCTCTTGTTCAGACTGCTCACGCGCTTCCTGAATAATCGTCTGCCATATCTGTTTTTTTTCACAATGCTTCATATTGATTGAACCTTTCTAAACGACGAACTTCCTTGTTTTGCCTATCCCCTTAATTATAGGTTTGCTGGGATAGATTAAGCTTCTGCTTTTTTATCGCGAGCGAGTAAGTCTTTAGCCGCTTCTCGCGCGTCTTTGTTTTGGTAAAGCACTTGGTAGATCTGATCAACGATTGGCATCTCGACGCCCATACGCTGTGCCAGCATCCACACTTCTTTAGTATTACGGTAACCTTCCACCACCTGACCAATCTCTTGCTGAGCGGTATCCACATCTTTGCCTTGACCAAGTGCCAAGCCAAAACGACGGTTACGTGATTGGTTATCAGTACAGGTTAGTACAAGATCACCCAAGCCAGCCATGCCCATAAAGGTCTCTTTATGCGCACCCAATGCCGCGCCAAGACGGCACATTTCCGCTAGACCACGAGTAATCAATGCAGTACGCGCGTTGGCACCAAAACCAATACCATCCGACATACCCGCACCGATGGCAATCACGTTCTTCACCGCACCACCTAGCTGCATGCCGGTAAAGTCACTGTTGGCATACACGCGGAAGGTTTTGCTACAGTGGATTTTCTCTTGTAGATCAGCCACAAACTGCGCATCTGGTGATGCGACCGAGATTGCGGTTGGCATCCCCATCGCCAGCTCTTTAGCAAACGTAGGACCCGATAACACAGCCAGTGAATAGCTCTCACCAAGAATATCGTGTGCCACTTCTTTAAGTAGGCGACCCGTCTCAGGCTCTAAGCCTTTGGTCGCCCAACAGATACGTGAGTTATCGTGCAAGTAAGGCTTCACATTACCTAACACAATGCCAAATACATGGCTTGGTACAACCACCAGCAAGTCACGGCTTGCTTGAACTGCCTTTTCTAAGTCTGACTCAACGATCAACGACTCAGGAAAATCAACGCCTGGTAAAAACTCATGGTTAGCACGCTCCGCTTCAAGCTTCGCCATGTGCTCAGGCTCATGCCCCCAAATCACCACATTGGCGCCATTACGAGCCAGAGAAATAGCAAGAGAGGTGCCGTAAGAGCCAGCGCCTAAAACCGTCATTGCGATCTCTTTTCCGTAGGCATTATTGATGTTTGAATTTGTCATTCGTCCGCCTGTTCAATACATATTGAGTAGTTATACCAAAACCGCTTTAGCCACAAAGCCAAGTTTGAGTATAACCACTGCGCTTAAAACAAAAAATGCACAACGCACGCTGTTTACGCTATGCCTTGTGCATTTTAATTGCAATCTTACCAATTAACAAAAAACGTTAATTAAGCTTCAGCTTGACCTTCGCCTTGTTGAGCTTGCTGTTGTAGGTAGTTCATGAACAGCGCATCAAAGTTTACAGGTGCAAGGTTAAGTTGAGGGAAAGTACCCTTCATCACTAGGCTAGAAATAGTTTCACGCGCGTATGGGAATAGGATGTTTGGACAGAAAGCACCTAGGCAGTGTGCTAGTTGACCCGCTTCCATATTCTCAGCAGTGAAAATACCACCTTGCTGAACTTCACATAGGAATGCAGTCTCTTCAGCGTTTTTCACTGTAGTAGTAAGGCGAAGAACCACTTCGTAAACGCCAGCACCTAGCTCACGGCTTTGCGTGTCTAGATCTAGCTTCACTTCTGGGTTCCAATCTTTTTGGAACATTTCAGGAGAGTTTGGCGCTTCAAAAGAAACATCTTTTAGGAAGATGCGTTGAATTACAAAGTTTTGCGCTTCTTGTTGCGGTGCTGCTTCAGCCATGTTCGAATCCTTTATTCCTTAAATTTCAAATTCTGCTTGAGACTAACGGAGAGATGCGTTTCGCTCTATTTGAACACGCAAAATCGTGCCACAATTCACATCTCTCTCAGTCAAACGCCGATTTATTACTCAGCGCTTACTTCTTACCACGTACTAGTGGCAGGTTTGCTTCGCTCCAAGAGACTAGACCATTTTTCAGAACAAACACTTGTTCAAAGCCAGCTTTCGCTAGTAGGTTAGCGCTCTCTTGAGCAGTTTGACCTGTTTTGCATACCACAATAATTGGGTCAGCTTTACGATTTTCAAGGCTACCGAAGTTACCTGCCTTGATATCAGACGGCAAAATGTGAACTGCTTCAGTAATGTGACCTTTTTTGAACTCGTCTTTTGAGCGGATATCAACAACCACACCGTTCTCACGGTTGATCTTGTGCGTCGTATCGCCCGCAGTGATCTCTTTGTACGCTGCAGTCGATGTTTTAACGATATTCATGATAAGTGCAACCAGAAGGCCAACCCATACCACAGACAGAATCATATTCTCTTGGAAAAACGCGATGTACTCTTGCATATCCTGTGCTCTTGTATAAATAAGAGGGGCAAATCGGTCGCCCCAGTTTCAAAATCAGATTGGGAGTATAGCGAGGATAAAGCCTCAAGGCGATATACAGCTTAAGTTATTTGTGAGGGCTAATGGTTTTATTGGCACGAGCTCAGAAGGCTTTGGTGCTGCACACTCCCCCTTTCCACTCGATCACCGACACATAAGCCAAGATAGGCTTTTCATCTCACATTTCCTGTACTTGGCAATTGCAAAGCAAAATCAATTGCATTTCTTGGTTCGATTTTTGCTAGCAAGACAAAAAATGGTAAATTACGGAATCAGTTTCACATGAAATCAGCTCAGTTATCGGCTCTACTCGCTATACCTGCCCTACTAACCGGCTGCGGCGGCGGCTCTGAAGGCGGCAGCGGCAATTCAGCGCCGTCAGTTCCTTCGGCACCAAAATATACTTGGCAGATCGTTAGCCTAAAATCAGAGAGCAGCGTAGCTTCTGGCTGTGCAACACTGGGAACTGTAGCAAGTACTGGTAACGTAATTGCTGTCTATGAAGCGACCGATAACTTCAATATCCTGATCCACAACCCTGATGGTTCCGTTAAGTCTACCATCAATACCAATGGCAGCAGTAAAGTTGTCATTGATAGCGCATCCGTTCCAGACGATGGCTTTGTCTCATTAGAAGAAATTGACGGCTCAATCGGTGGTAACAATGATGTGTATATGTTTGCAGTTGAAAAAGATTTACTGAGCAATATGACATTGAATGTTCGCCAGTTCTCTAACTCTTACACATGTTACAAAGGTGAGCAGTTCTCAACGGCTAATATCAATGTGGCTTCCGTAGTTAAAGTCGATCAAGTTAGCGGTAGCACTCAATACTACCAAACAAGCTATATAGACAATGCCGTAGATGGGCATAATATTGCAGCTAAGATTCCAGTGAAGTCCCCACTCCCTGCCCAAGAAAAAGTGTTAGTGACACTATTTAATTCTTATGCAGCAAATCAAGCAACTGACCTAACCCACTATGCAATCATGAATGGTAGCAGCGTATACAACGTTGCAGATACAGGGACAATAAGTGGCAATCCAACTGATCAAAACATTCTAACCCCCACCCTTGATGCTTTAACTCTGGGTACATTATCCAACACAGCTTCAAGCAGAATCGATGCGAACATTGGCAGCCATATCTATACTTGGCAACCAATTTACGCCCTCGACCAAGAGTACAGCGTCATCGATGGCAACTCAGATATCAAAAAATGGTCTTTAAATTTGACTATTAGTGACAACAATAATTGGGCAGGTAAAGTTTTTGCTCCTGTGGAAACAAACGGAACAACGATTGCAGCACCAACACTAACCGCTCTTGCGACCAATATTAGCTCAAGCTGTACCATCGGTGATTTCTGTGTTTCAAGCGCAAGTTTCGATGATAGCGAAGTAGATTTACAAAGAACTCATATTCGCTCTCAGACAACTAACTCTAGTCGTAGTTTTTATCAAACCATCTTAGCTTCAGCAAAAAATGAACAAGTCCTAATGCAAAGCAGCAGTGAAAGATTGGCTCCTACAACAGGCGACCGAGTGGAAATTTCTCTCGCCAAAGTAGACCAAATTTCACAAGCAAAAGTGGAACACTTCCTTTCTTGGAGTATTAACCCTGAAGAGTTAGTTTCCTCTAGCCCTGCAAACTTTAATGACGTCAACGGCTTTATTTCAATGCCATCCGATGACAAAGAACGCAGAATTGCAATCATGGGTAGTGAACTACAGATGTATCGCAGCAGTGTAAATTGATAGCAAACAGCCCAGCAACGCTGTAATGCCAGTCAGTTAAGCTGACTGGCATTTTTTCTATTTGTCGCATATTTCTTGGGTTTCAGTTTCACCCAACGAGGATAACTTCTATCTTCTCTTCGGGGGGGTAGGATAAACATGGATATTTGCTGTAGTAGCACTTCATAGTGTTTAGGGAGTTTCCCTGGACTCGTTAAAGGTAAAGCTGCAAAGTATTGAGTCACAGCCATGGCACTACTCGTAAAGCTTAATTGGTTCGGCCAAACGCTATCTAACTTGCTCGCCGCTTTTGTCATAACCTGCCTTATAAGGTTATAGGCTAGCAAAATCCCCCAGAGCTCCTGTCTAACCATATCTGGGCGCTTACTTCGCAATGTATACTCACTATCAAGCAAGGTTTGCTTCATTTCTCTATAGCCTAATTCGATTTCCCAACGATAGCGATAGAGCTCTACAATGTCTTCTCCGGGAAAGCGCAACCCATCACGCATTGAGGTAAGAACCTGATACTCCTTACCTTTAATGGCTTTCGATACCAACCTTGCTTCTATTATCTCAGGCAGGTCACTGAACTTCTTCCTTGCCTGAGGTGATGTTTTTATAGCAACGATAGCATCACTCTGACTGTATTTATGGACAACTTCATACTGAAAGTCTTTTCTCACAGGGAGCATCCAATGCCTTTCTTGACCTACTTTGTTCCAGCGATTAAGCAGCCCTAAAGAGTAATATCCTTTGTCAAAAATGGTCAGTGATTGATCTGGCGTTTGTTCAATAAGCTCTTCTGCGAGCCGCATTTCGCTGGTGCGATAGTCAGAGAATGCACTATCGATTAGCTGATGACTTGTAAGCTCCATCAAGCAAACCATGCGGACCTTAGGGTAAATATTCTCAGATGATTGATTGCGCTGCGCTTTAAACTCTTGATGATTTTCGGGTGTATCTGTCGTTCTCCAAACGACACCATCGACAGATAGAAGGTTTAGTCCACACCAAGTTTCGAAGTTAGACGACTGATAGCTATGCGCAGCCATCTTCTTAAAGACTTGCTTTACACCTTCTTCGCCTAATCTCTGTCTCGCTTGAACAACTGCACTTGGTGCAACAAAACGTTGTTTGTCTGGCAAGACAATATCGAGTTGGTTAGCAATATCCCAAACAGATTGTTGACGAAAGAGACTCATTCCAACAACGGACCAAAGTACGGCTTCTAAAGGTAACCGTCTTCTTCTAACGGTTGCTACACCAGCTTGCTCAAAACCTTGCTGGATAAGCTCTGGACTAAGAATGTCAGAGTATTTATCAAAGTGGTGGAAGGTATTACATGACCGAAAAGTATTGGCAAGTTGGCTTTCTAAAGACATAAAAAAATCCGATATTAGTTTCCTAATATCGGATTTTGAAGCCTTTTGAGGATCGGTCAAATGATCTCACAAATTTCTTAACTGATCGGCATTACAGCAACGCTGGGCTGTTTCATTTAAGCAATCGGAAACGGAAAGGCTGTCACTTGATCAATATGATCGCAACCGAGTGCGAGCATAATCAAACGATCAACGCCAAGGGCAACTCCTGCACATTCCGGCAAGCCAGACTTCAATGCCTCAATCAAATGGTAATCAATTGGCTGTGTGGGTAAGCCCATCTCAATACGTTTCGCATTGTCTTGCTCAAAACGCGCCAGTTGCTCAGCAGGGTTATCAAGCTCATGGAAACCATTAGCTAGCTCAATCCCTTTAAAATAGACTTCAAAACGGTCTGCTACGCGCGAGTCTGCTTGGTTAATCTTGGCTAATGCCGCTTGACTGGCTGGGAAGTCATACACAAAGGCTGGCACTTGTTGTCCAATTTTTGCCTCAACACCAATACTAAACAACAGTTGCAATAAGGTATCGCGGTCTTGCTCTGGCTCAGCAATATCACTCAAGCCTAGCTTAGCCGCTACTTGCTTTAACGCCTGCATTGAACCTTCTAGTGGACACACACCAAGCACATTAATGAAAGCTTGTTGGTAAGTCATGCGCTCGGCTTGCCCTACTTTGAGTACAAGCTGCAGCAGAGCATCCATCTCATCCATAAGCTTGTGGTGATCAAACCCAACGCGGTACCACTCAAGCATAGTGAACTCAGGGTTGTGGTAACGACCGTTCTCTTCATTACGAAATGCTTTGTTGATTTGGTAGATACAACCACTACCCGCCGCCAACAGACGCTTCATGTGAAACTCAGGGCTAGTCATCAAAAACAGTTTGCTGCCATCGGCATAACCCGGACCAATAAAGTCGGTTTGAAAAGTATGCAGGTGAATATCAGTCACCGTGGCGTGACTCATCGCAGGGGTGTCGACCTCAAGTACATTACGCTCAGAAAAAAAGTGACGAATTTGGCTGAGCACTTCAGCCCTTTGTTTAAGCAGTTCAATCGATGCGGTTGGTTGCCAGTTCATCTTGCTACCTTGTTTATCAAACCAATCAATGGGCGGGGAAGATACCATACCCATCACAAGAAGTATTTAGCCAACCGATTGAGGCGTCTGAGCGCGTTTTGAATCTCATCCAGATCCCAATCACAAGCTTTGAAATAGCAATCCGTAACGTGCTGATAATGCAAATTATCAGTGATTCAAACTTGTGTTCACAGCCATGTAACAGAGCGCAATTTCGCAACTTCATCTTGCGAATAGCGCGCCGTGATTAGCCTCACATATCCTATAAATTGTATGCCCACAAGTTCATTACCGGAGTAAAAAATGGGTCAAATCAATTTTTACCCCGTAGCCCTATTTTACACTGTTTGTAACACTTTTGAGTCGTGTGTAGCACGTTCTTCCTAGGCTAGAAAGTAACCGACTGCACCTACTCTATTACTATAACAAAGCGGCTATAGGCTGCACTTACACACTGGAGGATAACTGTGCAAACTATCATCACAGATATCGCAGTCATCGGCGCTGGCGGCGCTGGTCTTCGTACTGCTATTGCAGCGGCAGAGGCAAACCCGGACTTAGAAATCGCTCTGATCTCTAAAGTTTATCCAATGCGTTCCCACACAGTCGCGGCAGAGGGTGGCTCAGCGGCAGTTATCAAGGATGAAGATAGCTTAGACAATCACTTCAACGATACCGTTGGCGGTGGTGACTGGCTATGTGAACAGGATGTCGTTGAATACTTCGTTGAGAATGCGACTCGCGAGATGATCCAAATGGAACAATGGGGTTGTCCTTGGAGTCGTAAAGAAAATGGCGAAGTAAACGTACGCCGCTTTGGCGGTATGAAAGTCGAACGTACTTGGTTCGCAGCCGACAAAACCGGCTTCCACATGCTGCATACCCTATTCCAGACTTCAATGAAGTACCAAAACATCAAACGTTTTGACGAATACTTCGTGGTTGACCTATTGGTTGACGAAGGTGAAGTGCAAGGTCTTATCGCTATCCATATGGCTGAAGGTGAACTGGTTACCATCAAAGCTAAGTCTGTAGTACTGGCAACCGGCGGTGCAGGTCGCGTTTACCACTGCAACACCAACGGCGGCATCGTAACGGGTGACGGTATGGCAATGGCTTACCGCCACGGCGTACCACTGCGTGATATGGAATTCGTGCAATACCACCCAACCGGTCTACCTGGCACCGGCATCTTGATGACCGAAGGTTGTCGTGGTGAAGGCGGTATCATCGTTAACAAGAACGGCTACCGTTACCTGCAAGACTATGGTATGGGACCAGAAACCCCTGTTGGCGAGCCGAAGAACAAATACATGGAACTGGGTCCACGTGACAAAGTTTCTCAAGCATTCTGGCACGAGCAGCAAAAAGGCAACACCATCAAACACCCACTGGGTGATGTCGTGCACCTTGACCTTCGCCACCTAGGTGAAGAGTACCTGCAAGAGCGTCTACCATTTATCTGTGAACTTGCCAAAGCTTACGTCAACGTAGACCCAGCAAAAGAGCCGATTCCAATTCGCCCTACGGTTCACTACACCATGGGTGGTATTGAAACCAACGGTCAATGTGAAACGCGCATCAAGGGTCTATTTGCCGTTGGTGAATGTGCTTCTGTTGGCTTGCATGGCGCGAACCGTCTTGGCTCAAACTCACTGGCTGAGTTTGTGGTATTTGGTCGCGTAGCTGGTGAACACGCGGTACAACGCGCAGCAGAATTCAAAGGCTGGAATGACGAATCAATCGCAGAACAAGTGAAAGCAGTTGAAGCTCGCATTGAAGCGCTGATGAACCAAGAAGGCGATGAAAACTGGGCAGATATCCGCACGGAAATGGGTCACACCATGGAAGCGGGTTGTGGTATCTACCGCCAAGAAGATTTGATGCAAGCGACGATCGAAAAGATCACTGAGCTGAAAGCACGCTACAAAAAGATCGGCATTAAAGATAAAGGCAAAGTGTTCAACACTGACCTACTTTACGCAATCGAAGTGGGCTACGGTCTGGAAGTGGCTGAAGCAATGGTTCACTCAGCAATCCTACGTAAAGAATCTCGCGGTGCGCACCAACGTCTAGATGACGGCTGCACAGAGCGTGATGACGTGAACTTCCTTAAGCATACTCTGGCTTTCTACCAAACGGATGCAGCGCCAGCTATCGACTACAGCGATGTCACCATCACTAAGTCACAGCCAAAAGCGCGTCTATATGGCGAAGCGGCTGAGAAGGCAGCGGCTGAAGAAAAAGCAGCAGAGAAAGCGGCAGCGGAAAGCGCAGAGGAGCAAGCATAATGTCAGCACATCGTATTCAAAAAGTAGACATCCTGCGTTATGACCCAGAGAAAGACGCAGAGCCGCATTTCCAAACCTTTGAAGTGCCGTTTGATGAAACAATGTCAGTGCTCGATGCACTCGGCTACGTGAAAGATAACCTGGATAAAGATCTGGCTTACCGCTGGTCTTGTCGCATGGCAATCTGTGGCTCTTGCGGCATCATGGTTAACGGCGTACCAAAACTGGCGTGTAAGAGCTTCCTACGTGACTACATTGATGGCGTGAAGATTGAGCCTCTAGCAAACTTCCCAATCGAGAAAGATTTGATCGTTGATATGACGCCATTTATCGAGCGCCTTGAAGCGATTAAACCTTACATCATTGGTAACGATCGTAAACCTGAAGATGGCACCAACCTGCAAACGCCTGAACAGATGGCAAAATACAAGCAGTTTGCTGGTTGTATCAACTGTGGTCTGTGTTATGCAGCGTGTCCGCAATTCGGTCTAAACCCTGAGTTTATTGGTCCTGCAGCACTCACCCTTGCACACCGCTACAACCTAGATAGCCGTGATAATGGTAAAGCCGAACGTATGGCACTGATCAACGGCAAAAACGGCGCTTGGGGCTGTACCTTCGTTGGTTACTGTTCTGAAGTATGTCCGAAAAACGTCGATCCTGCAGGCGCGGTTAACCAAGGCAAAGTCGAGTCTTCAATGGATTTCGTGATTGCGATGCTTAAGCCTGACGGCAAACCAGTGAAAGAGGAAGCTTAGTATGAGTAACCGTAAACCTTATGTACGTGAGATGAAACGTACTTGGTGGCAAAGTAGCCCTTTCTACCGCTTCTACATGCTGCGTGAAGCAACAATACTGCCTCTGATCCTATTTACGCTGTTCCTAACCTTTGGTTTAGGCGCGTTAGTCAAAGGTCCAGAAGCTTGGCAAGGTTGGTTAGAGTTTATGGCAAACCCTTTAGTCGTAGCGATCAACATCGTTGCACTAGCAGGTAGCCTACTGCATGCACAAACTTTCTTTAGCATGATGCCACAAGTAATGCCAATTCGTATCAAAGGCAAACCAGTAGAGAAAAAGCTGATCGTACTTGCTCAATGGGCAGCGGTAGCGTTTATCTCTTTGGTTGTTCTGATCGTTGTATAAGGAGCAATGTATGAAACCCAATTATAAAGTTGACCGTTCTCCTGCTCGTTCAGATGAGCCAATTTGGTGGAGCCTATTTGGCGCGGGCGGTACTTGGTTTGCGATGATCACGCCAATTACTGTGTTAGTACTGGGTATCTTAGCGCCGCTAGGCATCATTGATGCTGACGCACTAAGCTATGAACGCGTAGCTGAGTTTGCTACTAGCTGGATTGGTGCGCTGTTTATTATCGGCACCCTCTCACTACCAATGTGGCATGCGATGCACCGCTTGCACCACGGCATGCACGATCTGAAAATCCACGCAGGCGTAGTAGGCAAAGTTTTGTGTTACGCATTTGCGGGTCTAATTTCAGCGCTATCAGTGATCTTTATCTTTATGATCTAAGTTCCACGCTGAAACTCTGAAATAATAAATCCCCCATTAATTTAAAAGATTAACTGGGGGATTTTTGTATCTATTCAATCACAGAATTAACTAAATCAGACCTTGCTCTTTCGCCATTTGCTGCGCGATTTTCGGCGCATTCCACAGCGATGGCAGAATGATGAAAGAGGTCGGCACAGCCGTGATAACAATAAAAGATTGCAGCGCGGAGATGCCGCCATCACCCATTGAAATCAGCACAATCGCCACTGTTCCCATCACCAAACCCCAAAATGCACGAATCAACGCATTTGGTTGGCTGTTACCTGTCATAACCACGCTGATGGTGTAAGTCATCGAGTCACCGGTAGTGACAATGAAGGTGGTAGTTAAGACTAAAAACAAAATCGAAATCAGCATTGGGAACGGCAATTGCTCGGTGATAGCAAGCAGCGCCCCCGGCAAATTAAAGCCTTCAAAACCTGCTTGAATACTGCCTGGGTTAGCCAACTCAAAGGCTAATCCGCTACCACCGACAATACTGAACCAGAAACAGGTGATCAATGGCGCGGCAATGCTGATCGCCAGAATCAATTGACGAATGGTGCGTCCACGGGAGATGCGGGCAATAAAAATTGCCATCATCGGCGCGTAACCAATAAACCAGCCCCAGAAAAATACCGTCCACCAGCTTAGCCAGCCCGTATCACCACGATAAAGCGCCATCGGGACAAAGTTATCGACCATGCGCCCTACCCCTTGAATATAGCCATCAATGATAAAGCTGGTTGGTCCTGCCACCAGAATAAATACAACCAATGCCAGTGAAAGGATAATGTTGTAGCGGCTAACAAGCTGAATGCCTCGGCTTAAACCACTCAGCGCCGACAGGGTATAACAAGCCATCGCAAGTACAACCACCAGCGTTTGGGTTTCAAACTGATCCGGCAGACCAAATAGCGCATTGAGCGCGTAGCTGATCTGTAAGCCCAAAAAGCCAATCGGACCAATTGTGCCGGCAGCAACCGCAATGATGCTCAACGCATCAATGGTATCACCAAGCCAGCCATGAATCGCACGCTGACCGAAGATTGGGTAAAGCAAAGTGCGCGGCTTAAGTGGCAAGCCTTTATCGTAGTGGAGGTGCATCAACACAATTGAAGATAAACAACCCAGAATGGCCCAAGCTAAGAAGCCCCAATGCAGAAATGACTGCGATAGTGCGTTGATTGCCATATCTCGAGTGCTGATCGAGCTATCATTGGCACTATAAAACGGCGGCGCCGAAACAAAGTGGGCAATGGGTTCTGCCGCAGCCCAAAATACCCCGCCACCAGCAAGCAGCGTACACAATACGATCGATAGCCATTTCGAGGTTTCAAGTTCAGGCTTGGCTAAACCGCCCAAACGCACGTAGCCTGTTTGACCTAGGGCGATAAACAGCCCTATCACAAAGTTGGCAAAAAGAAGGATTTGCCAGTAGCCACCAAACCATTGAGTCGCGTAGCTAAAGCCAGTATTAACCAAAGAGGTCAAAAGCTCGGTATCAAGTAGAGCCAGCAATACAAATAGAGAAAGAAAAGTGCCACTTAACCAGAGCACAGGGTTAGACAGCTCCAGTTGGGAGCGGATAGAAGGTTTACTGTCTGCAGTAAACGATGAAGATGAATAATCAGCTTCAGAAACGCAGGAAAGTCCTGCCGCCAAAGTGCCTTTAGACATTAGTGTCTCGCTTTTTTTGGCCCGCGTTAACGGGTTAGGCGTATTTCCCTCACAACTCATCCAGAGCGTGAGAATGATCACAAAGGCGATGTATCATACAGACACTTTTTACAAATTGCACACCGACAACCAGCACAAGTCACTAACTAAGCTATTAAATTATCTATAATTTGCCACATAACCCCTTAATATGCGGTCAATTTCTCTGAGTTAAAAATTTGTATAAAAAATATCTTAGCGACGATGAAATTGGTATGGTTTTGGGTGGTTGTTATGGTTCTAAATGCACAAAAAAGCCCCACCAAATGGCAGGGCTAGCAAACTTCGATTCGGGGAATTAAAGAATAAAGCGGCTTAGATCTTCATCTTCAACGAACTCACCTAAACGATCTTTCACGTAAGCAGCATCGATAACCAGCTTGCTGCCTGATTTATCGGTTGCTTCAAATGAAATCTCATCCATCAAACGCTCCATCACGGTATGTAGACGACGCGCACCGATGTTTTCAGTGGTTTCGTTTACCGTCCATGCAGCTTCAGCGATTTGCACGATGCCATCTTCAGTAAACTCAACATCCACTTCTTCAGTTTTCATTAACGCAATGTACTGCTCAGTCAATGATGCTTTAGGCTCAGTCAGAATGCGTTTGAAGTCATGGCTAGAAAGCGCTTCTAGTTCAACACGAATCGGTAGACGACCTTGCAGTTCAGGGATCAAATCCGATGGCTTCGCCACTTGGAATGCACCTGAGGTGATAAACAGAATATGGTCGGTTTTTACCATGCCGTGCTTAGTTGAAACCGTGCTACCTTCAATCAATGGCAGCAAGTCACGCTGTACACCTTCACGTGATACATCAGGACCTGAACTCTCACCACGTTTACAGATCTTATCGATCTCATCGATAAACACGATACCGTTGTTTTCAACGTTGTAGATCGCCTGCTCTTTCAGCTCTTCTTGATTCACAAGCTTAGCCGCTTCTTCTTCAACCAGCGCTTTAAGTGCATCTTTGATCTTTAACTTACGCTTTTTCTTGGTATCGCCAGCAAGGTTTGAGAACATGCTTTGTAGCTGGTTGGTCATCTCTTCCATACCAGGAGGCGCCATGATCTCTACGCCCATTTGTGGCGCAGCGACATCAATTTCAATCTCTTTCTCGTCTAGTTGACCTTCACGCAATTTCTTACGGAAGATTTGACGAGTATTCGAACTGCCTTCTTCTTGCTGCTGGTTTTGACCCCAAGCATCACGTGCTGGCGGCAGCAATGCATCAAGAATGCGCTCTTCCGCTTGCTCTTCTGCGCGGAATTTTACTTTTTCCATCGCTTGCTGATGTGTCATCTTAATTGAAACATCGGTTAGGTCGCGGATAATAGTTTCCACTTCCTTACCAACGTAACCCACCTCAGTAAACTTAGTCGCTTCCACTTTGATAAAGGGTGCATTCGCCAGCTTTGCTAGACGACGCGCGATTTCAGTTTTACCTACACCAGTTGGACCAATCATCAGAATGTTCTTGGGCGTGACTTCGGCACGCAAGCTCTCTTCAAGCTGCATACGACGCCAGCGGTTACGCAACGCAATCGCTACTGAGCGCTTTGCTTTATCTTGACCAATGATATGGCGATTCAATTCATGAACAATTTCACGTGGAGTCATTTCAGACATAATCAAATTCCTTTAAATTCCTACGAACACTATCTTTGGTTTTATTCAGCTTTGTCTGCTGGAATTTCTAGTTCTTCAATAGTGTGATGGTGATTGGTGAATACACAGATATCACCAGCAATGGTTAGCGCCTTCTCCGCAATTTCGCGCGCGTCTAACTCAGTATTTTCTAGTAGCGCTGTTGCCGCCGCTTGAGCAAAGTTACCGCCTGAACCGATCGCAATCAGATCGTGCTCTGGCTGCACCACGTCACCGTTACCAGTAATGATCAGCGATGCTGTTTCATCAGCGACCGCAAGCAGAGCTTCAAGCTTACGCAGTGCGCGATCGCTACGCCAATCTTTAGCGAGCTCAACAGCCGCTTTAGTCAAATGACCTTGGTGCATTTGCAGCTTGCTTTCAAAGCGCTCAAATAGAGTAAATGCGTCTGCTGTACCACCAGCAAAACCCGCCAGCACTTTACCGTTGTACAAACGGCGTACTTTGCGCGCATTACCTTTCATGACGGTATTGCCTAGTGATACTTGTCCGTCACCCGCGATGACAACTTTGTTATTTCGACGTACAGATACGATGGTAGTCACGAGTAGGGCCTCTTATTTTTAAAATTCGCTATTAAAGAGTATATGCGGATAAATAAGGAATAATTCAAGGGCTCGTTCAATGACTGATTCAAGGGCTCATTCAAGGAATCGCGCAAGCAGTCGCTAACAAATCGACCATGTGCAGATAAATGCTCGAAGTAACAATTCAATGAATAGTAAACAGCCAATGAGAGAAACGGAGCAAGGTCACATTACTCACGGTACGCTGCACAAATTTCGTGCAACACCATTGCGCAATTTAACAGCTGGGTTACATTATGCGCTGACAAATTTGCTAACCACGAATTTAAGTAAATTGTAAGTTTACTCCGTGCAGATTAGTCATTAAAACTTAACGGTTTTATGTAAGAAAATTCCTAGAGACTCATGTTTTTAGAGAGTTTGTTTACGCTTCGGTTCATAATTACCCTTAATGCAATTGCGGTCTTATGAAAATGCGTGGATAATCGACAAGTTTATCTTTTCTAGATCGGTCATTTCTGGCAAAGAAAACCCAATACAAACAATACATCTCGCGCCTCGCAAACAGTTGAGCGCGTAGTTTTTACACTACAGTTTGGCACGTGCTTTTTACTCTGACTTTTATAACTACAACAATCAGCGTTGTAAGCCAAAACTACAAATGATTTAGCGAACATGAAATTCAACAAAAAGCTTTTGCTTACGATCGCCATACCTGCCCTACTAGCAGGATGTGCAACTCCCGGCTCTCACTTATCGACCGATAATAAAAATTTAGTTGAACCTGACACCTCTCAAGAATCATCACTGTCAGGGCATATCAACCTCTACCCTTTAACCGCCCAAACCGTTGGTCGCCTATCAACCGCGCCAAAGTTTATCTCTCAGCCAAACCCTGAGTTAGACCAGCAAATTGCCAACTATGAATACCGCATTGGTCCTGGCGATATCCTTAACGTGACGGTATGGGACCACCCTGAGTTGACGATTCCGGCAGGCTCTTACCGCAGTGCTTCGGAATCTGGTAACTGGGTGCATGCTGATGGCAGCATTTTCTATCCGTACATTGGCACGGTAGAAGTTGAGGGTAAAACTGTGCGTGAAATTCGCACCGAGATTGCTCAACGTTTAGCGCGCTTTTTAGAAAGCCCACAAGTAGATGTTAGCGTAGCGGCATTTCGCTCACAAAAAGCGTATATCACCGGTGAAGTAGACAAACCTGGGCAACAAGCAATCAGCAACATTCCGCTTACGCTACTAGATGCGATTAACCGCGCTGGCGGTTTGGCAGAAAATGCCGATTGGCGCAATGTCACCCTAACTCGCAACGGCACGGAAGAGAACCTCTCTCTATATGCTTTGATGCAGCGTGGTGATTTAAAGCAAAACCGCTTATTACAAGCGGGCGATATTGTGCATGTGCCACGTAACGATACGCAGAAAGTGTTTGTCATGGGAGAAGTGAACGATCCTAAACTGCTTAAGATGGATCGCGCAGGTATGAGCCTAACCGAAGCACTAAGTAGCGTAGGCGGCATTAACCAACTTTCTGCGGACGCAACCGGTGTATTTGTTATTCGCACGGCTGCTGATGATTCCGAGCATATGGCGGATATCTACCAACTTGATATTAACGATGCTTCTGCCTTGGTGATTGGTACTGAGTTTGATCTAAAGCCTTACGACATTGTCTATGTAACAGCAGCACCAATCGTGCGTTGGAACCGCGTGATCGCGCAATTGCTGCCAACAATTACCGGCTTTAACGAGCTCACCGAAGGCGTACTACGCGTGCGTAACTGGCCTTAGAAGCTCAATTAAATCAATACTTATTTAATAAATGGAGCGCCTGACTGGTTAGCGGTCGGGCGACGAAAACAATGTTTAATAAAATCTTAGTCGTTTGTGTCGGTAATATTTGCCGCTCACCTACTGGTGAACGTGTATTGCAGCAACTGCTACCAGAAAAACATGTCGCATCTGCGGGTATCGCAGCCGAGAAAAGTGGCTTAGTTGGCAAACCTGCGGATAAAAGCGCAACCCTATTGGCAGAAGAGCACGGTGTGGATTTGAGCTCACATCAAGCACAACAACTGACCTCGGCACTGTGTGCTCAATACGATCTGATCCTAGTGATGGAAAAAGGCCATATTGAAGCGCTGACATCAATTGCCCCAGAAGCGCGTGGCAAAACCATGTTATTTGGTCAGTGGATTGGGCAAAAAGATATTCCTGACCCGTACCGTCAAAGCCGTGAGGCGTTCGAATTTGCTTACCAGCTAATTGAAGAGTCAGCTCAAGCTTGGGCTAAAAAGCTGTAACTACTAAAGAATTGCTAAATTTATTATGACAACAAAACAGACACGACAAGCATCAGAGCATAATTCTGATGAGATCGATTTGGGTAAACTGTTTGGCATTTTGTTAGATGCCAAATGGCTAATCATGGGTGTAACGGCGCTATTTGCCTGTATCGGCGTAGCAGTAGCACTGCTATCAACCCCTATCTACAAAGCGGATGCACTGATTCAAATTGAGCAGAAAAGCTCGGGCGGAATTTCTGCCATGGTTGGCGACATGGGTGAACTCTTCTCGCAAGAGTCTTCGGCGACAACTGAAATTGAAATCATCAAATCACGCATGATTTTAGGTGATACGGTTGAGAAATTTAACCTCACCACGGTAGCCACCCCAGATTACTTGCCATTGATTGGTAAAGGATTTGCTCGTCTATCTGGTGACGTAAACCAAATTAGTATTAGCCGCTATGAAACGCCAAGCTTTGCTCAAGTTATGGGTCACAAGTTAATTGTCACCAACGCTGAGCAGAAAACTTACCAGCTGGTGCGTGAAGATGAGCGCATAGTACTTGAAGGTAAAGCCGGTGAGCTAGCACAAAAAGATGGCTACACGCTATTTGTAACGGACTTACAATCTCATGATGGTTTTGAGTTTAACGTTGCACAACGCACCCCTCTGCAAGCCATTGAATGGCTCAAGCAAGGCTTAGCTATTAGCGAACGCGGCAAACAAACAGGTATTTTGAGCCTAAGCTTTGAAGGCGAAGATCGCGTGCTGATCAGCGAGATTCTTAACCATATTAGCCAAACTTACTTCTTACAGAATGTTGAACGCAACTCAGCAGAAGCGGAGCAAAGCTTAACGTTTTTAAAACAGCATC
Source organism: Vibrio ponticus (assembly GCF_009938225.1). NCBI lineage: Bacteria > Pseudomonadati > Pseudomonadota > Gammaproteobacteria > Vibrionales > Vibrionaceae > Vibrio > Vibrio ponticus. Next base: position 3,105,418 of record NZ_AP019657.1, on the reverse strand, counting down.
TACCAGAGATTAAGACTAACCTTACCGCCTCTGAAGATGTGCTTAACGCGTTCCGCCAGCAAAATGAATCTATCGATTTAGGCTTAGAGGCGCAATCAACGCTGAAAGTCATGGTTGAGCTAGAAGCGCAGCTTAATGAACTGACCTTTAAAGAGAGTGACATTAGCCAACGCTTTACCAAAGATCACCCAGCGTACCGCTCGCTACTCGATAAGCGTCAAACACTGTTAGCAGAGAAAGAGCGTTTAAACCAGCAAGTACAAAAACTGCCTAAGACGCAACGTGAAATTCTGCGAATGACGCGTGATGTAGAAGTAAACCAACAAATCTACATTCAACTGCTAAACAAAGTACAAGAGCTGAATATCATTAAAGCTGGCACAGTAGGTAACGTGCGCATTCTTGATGCGGCGCAAACTTATGCCAACCCAGTTAAACCAAAAAAACCATTAATTGCAGTGCTAGCGACTCTACTTGGCGGCATGTTAAGTGTGGCATTTGTGTTGGTTAAAGCCGCTTTCCATCGCGGGGTTGAAAACCCAGATGAGATTGAACAGCTTGGTCTATCGGTTTATGCCAGCGTTCCACGCTCAGAAATGCAAGAAAGCCTATTTGGTAAAGTGAAGCAAAAACGCAATCTAGAACAAATGCAATTACTTGCGGAAGCGAACCCTGCTGATTTGTCGGTAGAGGCGCTACGCGGTCTGCGCACTAGCCTGCACTTTGCAATGATGGAAGCGCAAAACAATGTGTTGATGATTTCAGGTCCGGCACCGGGCATTGGTAAATCTTTTGTGTCAACCAACTTTGCTGCAGTCGCTGCAAAAACCGGGCAACGCGTACTCTTGATTGATGCCGACATGCGTAAAGGCTACCTACAAAAAACCTTTGGCTTGCAATGGGATAACGGTTTATCCGATTTCTTATCAGGCAAGATCGCTAGAGAAAACGCAGTTAAGAAAACACCTGTAGAAAATCTCGATATCATTACCCGCGGGCAAGTACCACCTAACCCATCAGAGCTGCTAATGCATAACCGCTTTAAAGAGCTACTAGACTGGGCAAGCAACGACTATGACCTCGTGATTGTGGATACGCCACCAGTACTGGCGGTGACAGACCCGAGCATTGTCGGCGCGCTTGCGGGCACAACACTGATGGTGGCTCGTTTTGGGCAAAACACGGTAAAAGAGATTGATGTGGCACGCGATCGCTTTGAAAAAGCCGGCATCGAAGTAAAAGGCGTGATCTTAAACGCGGTCGAGAAGAAAGCATCGAGCTCTTATGGCTACGGTTACTACAACTATGCTTATAAGAGTGATAGCTAAACCCATTTTATTAATTTTGAACTAAACATTTGGAATTAATAAAAACAGTGAGTTAAACATTTTACTGTTTAAAAAATGTCACATAGAATAAGAAACGGAATGCTTAACATTCCAACATCGATGTGAATAATTGTAAATTTACAAGGAAATAACCCATGAAACATATTGCTTTAGCAATGTTAGTCGCGCTAGGTGCTTCAACTAACGCATTCGCAGCAGTAGAAGCTGGTGCAGGCGCTGGTGCAAGTGCTGGCGGTTCTGCAGGTGCGACAGCTGGCGCAACAGCAGGTGCAACGACTGGCGCGGCAGCTGGTGGTACAGCAGCAGCAGGCGCAGCAGCAGCGGGCGTAGCGACAACAACAGCAGTAGCGGTTGGCGCAGCAGTAGCAGTAGCAGCAGTTGCAGTGGCAGCTTCTGATGATAACGATGGTACTAATGACGGTACTGCTCAGTAATCAAACTGTATAAGTAAAACACCCTTAGCCTTGCTAAGGGTGTTTTTTTAGCTGTTACTGACAAATCAATTACTGTCAGCTTAAAAATAATTTCTTGGTTCATTTCAGGAAGAGTTAATGACTTACCTACGCAGAATTCTCCTCGTTCTATTACTTGGCTCACTCGTTGGCTGCTCACAAAAATTCCAAGATGTTAACGCCACTCTCAATGAAGCAATTTTTGGTTTTAACGACGTTAACATGACAGCAGCCCAAGTGGCAGAACTCGAATACGCCAGCATTTATGCACGTATCAATCATGGTGCAAAAATTTTTATGGTGCTGGCACTGGTTGATACCAACCCAGTAACTGGCAACCCACAACTGAAGTGGTCGTCTTCTGATGGCGCCATCATCACTACCGAAAATGGTCGCATTGTAAAAACCACCGCCTTACCTGAAGCCAACTTAGTCAATATTCAAGCATCAAACAATCTTGCCGCACCAAACTCACAAGTAAAAACTTGGCAAGCACAATACGATTGGCAACCGGGTTATCACTTTAGCGAATCTGCCCAAATAGAAAGCTTTCCAGTGGGTATTAATACCACCTCCTCTCTGTTATGGATTAAACCGACCACTCAAGTGCGTGAAATCATTAGCTTCAATGGTCACCAAACAATGCAAAGCGATTACTGGGTAGATAAAAACGGTAACGTAGTCAAAAGCGCTCAATCATTAATACCTGAGCAGCTATTTATTGAAATTGAAGTACTCAAACCTTTTGCTGGGTAATTTAAATGAAGCTTTTTTCCACTAAGACAAACAGACCCATTTCTGCAACTTTAAAAACGGGTGCTGTGGCGCTACTCACTTTACTGCTCTCGCCAATCACTCATGCAGAAAACCAGCTGTCGGTCCTGCTACCTGCAGAGCAAATCACGCTAAGTTACCCACAACCGGTACGCTTAGAACAGGTATTTAATGACGCAGTCACTCACAGTAAAGCAACCTCTCCGCTTGAGTTTCCGCTAGCAAACCAGTTATTCAACCTTGATAAACAAACTCAAGCAGAAAAGTTGAAGCAAAATGTGCTTACTCAAATTGATCAGCAATTGAATGATAATAAAGACAAACAATCTCTTATAAAACAAGTAACCAACTGGCAGGTAGGTTATCGCGAGCAGATCAACTTAGATTTTGACGTAATTCGCTCTCAAGCAAGCGCTAACCCAATGCTCAGTGGCAACTTGGAGCTAATTACAACCAAGCGCTCAGCAACCATTTCGATTGAAGGGTTAGTTAAGCAGCCACAAGCACTGAAATTCAAAGCCGACTCATCACTCAGCGATTACATCCAGCAAGTAAACGAGTCTGATAATGCTCACCCAAGTTATGCATGGGTCATTTACCCTGATGGTCACTTTGTCCGCGCCGGTTACGCGCTGTGGAACAATGAAAATATTCAACTGACGCCGAATAGCGTGATCTTCTTAGGCTCGAATTCTGACTCGGCAGAAACTATCAAACTGGAAGAGCAAATCGTCACACTAATCACCATGAGAAAGAACGCCCAATGAAGATTCGTCAATTTACTTTAATTCTCTCGTCATTGAGCGCGCTCTCTGCAAGCAACGCTTATGCAGATTCAACATGGCAGGTTTCACAAACTGACTTTGGCGGCACTGGCTTAATCCAAACCCCAACGGCACGCATGGCCGATGAAGGCGAATTTAATGTCGGCGTTAGCTTTAATGATGACTACCATCACTATAACGTTTCGCTACAGCTAATGAGTTGGCTAGAAACCACCATTCGCTATACCCGTGTACCTGATCTTTATTTTAGTAATGATGACGAATACAGCGGTGATAACTTATATACCGATAAAGGTATCGACTTTAAAATTCGCTTATTCGAAGAAAGCTACTGGTTACCAGAAACCTCGATTGGTGTACGCGACTTTGGCGGTACGGGACTTTTTGATGCTGAATATATTGCGGCAAGTAAACGCTTTGGTAATTTCGATTTTACCCTAGGTTTGGGCTGGGGCTATTTGGGACAAAGCGGCTCAATCACTAACCCATTTTGTAAAGCCAGTGATAAATACTGCAATCGCCCTAGCGACTATAAAGGTACTGGCGGTAGCGTCGACTATGAACGTTGGTTTAAAGGACCTGCCTCCCTGTTTGGTGGCATTGAATACCAAACCCCGTATCAGCCTTTACGCTTAAAACTCGAATACGACGGCAACGACTACAGCCAAGACTTCCCGGTTATTCGTGGTGGCAAAGCGATGCCACAACATATTCCATTAAACTTTGGCGTGAACTACCGTTTAGGTGACTGGGGGGATGCCAAACTTAGCTACCAGCGGGGTGATACCCTCACCCTTGGTTTTAACCTCTACACCAACTTCAACGAGATGAGTGCGATTTGGCGAGATGAGCCAAAGCCGCAAGCTTTGCTTCGCCCCTCAGTAACCGACACCAACTGGCAAAAAGTCGCTCAGCACATAGAAAACAATGCGGGTTATGAGCAAAACAGCATCAGCCAAGATGGTACAACGCTTGTTGTGACTGGCGAACAAACCAAATACCGCGATAGAAATGAAGCCTTAGACCGAACGGCAGCGATTCTCTCCAATAACAGTAACGACTCAATCGATAGCTTTGTGGTAATCGAGCAGCAAGATGGTATGCCTTTGATTGAAACGCGCATTGACCGCAATGAATACTTAACCGCTGCCAACCATATAGGTATTAACGCGAAGGTAGAAGAGAGCTTTACAAACGGTGAACCAAATGCAACTTCGAGTTCAGCCACTACACTAGCGCAAAATAAACAGCGTTGGGGATACGGGGTTGAACCCGTCTTAAGCCAGACTCTTGGTGCACCGGAAAGCTTTTACCTATACAGCATTGGTTTAAACGCAAAGTCGAACTACTGGCTCAATGATAACTTAGAGTTAGCTGGCTCGGTTTACTTAAACCTAGTGGATAACTACGACAAATTTAATTACGTAGAGAACTCACCTCACGTGCACAACTACGCAACACCGCGGGTTCGAACTATGTTCCGCGCTTATGTGGATGAACCACTGCGCCTAAACCGCTTACAGTTAACTTGGTTTGAGCAACCAGCAGAAGCTATTTATACCCAAATGTATGGTGGCTATTTAGAAACCATGTTTGCTGGTGTCGGTGGTGAAGTGTTGTATCGTCCATTAGGCAAAAACTGGGCAATAGGATTAGATGCCAACCTAATAAGCCAACGTGACCCAGATTCTTGGTTTGGCGTTTACAGTGAGGATTACTTCTTCTATGACGAAGAAGCTTGTAACGACCGTACCCCACAGTGCCAAGCGTATGTGCTTAGCCAAGGCACAACCGGACACATCACCGGCTACTACATGCCAAAATGGAAGTTACTTGAAAGCACGCTGTTTAAAGTCAGTGCTGGTAAATTCTTAGGTGGTGATATTGGCGCGCGAGTGGATTTTTCTAAGCAATTTAAATCCGGAGTGATTGTCGGGGCATACGCGACGCTAACCGACTTAACAGAAGAAGAGTATGGTGAAGGCAGTTACAACAAAGGTTTTTACGTCTCTATTCCGTTTGATTTAATGACAGTAAAACCAAGCACCAATCGAGCAAAAATTTCATGGCAGCCAATTACGCGCGATGGCGGGCAAATGTTAAATAGAAAATATTATCTATTTGATCAAACTGACGCTCGTTCGCAATGGAGCCAAAGACCAAGCAGTGTGAAATAATCGAGTTATCACTGCTAAAATTTATTAGAGCTAACCTTTAAAGTTAGCTCTAAATTTATAAATTGCAATGATTATATAAATTATAAGCCAACATCCTCTTTACCATCGTAGAAGCCATCAAATTACATCTTGTTAGGTAATGTAAACTAATAATTATTTTTGTCGGACATTTGGAATAATCAGCCTAGTTTCATATACAACCATGTGCGATTATCATATAATTTTTAGCCAACATTATAAAAAACCTTTTGGCTAGAAACCCTTATGTTAGTTGAGCTATCTTTTGTTAGCTTCTTTTCGTTCGCCTCACTTTTCTTAATGCGGAAAGTTGCTCGAACGATTGGCTTAGTCGACAAACCCAATGAAAGAAAACACCATATTGGTGCCGTGCCTCTAGTCGGTGGTATTTCTATATTTCTTTCTATTGCCCAATTTATTACTGCCAAGCCAGAAGTGATTACTAACAGCCATTTATTCATTGGTTGTTTAGCGGTATTGATCGTGGTTGGTGCTCTTGATGACAAATTTGATATTAGCTTTAAGATTCGACTTATCGTTCAAGCCGCCCTATCGATATTTATGATCGAATTTGCTGATATTAAACTGGATAATATTGGTGATATATTTGGCTTTGGTGAGATGCACTTTGGTATTCTTGCGCCAGTTGTGACGATTTTTGCCGTAATTGGAGCTATTAATGCATTTAACATGGTCGATGGTATTGACGGGCTACTTGGCGGGCTTGCTATCGTAACCTTTGCCGGAATTGCGGTACTACTCAATGTTGAGAGTAAGTATGGGCTGGCGTATTTGTGCTTGGTGTTTATCGCTGCGATCGTGCCTTACATTTGCATGAACTTAGGTATCTTTGGACGAGAGCGAAAGGTATTTATGGGTGATGCGGGTAGTATGATGATCGGCTTTACCGTGATTTGGATGCTACTCGGTGCCAGCCAAGAACCACTAACCAATGCGATTCGACCAGTCACTGCACTGTGGCTAATCGCCATCCCTCTTATGGACATGGCTGCTATTATGATCCGCAGAATGAGGCGTGGTCACTCCCCTTTCAAACCAGACAGAGAGCACTTACACCATATTTTCCAACGCTTAGGTTTAAGCTCACGCCAAACGCTATTAGTCATCTGCTCATTTGCAAGCCTACTCGCGGGCTTTGGTATTTATGGCGAGCTGGTTGGAATTAGTGAACCAATCATGTTTGTTACATTTCTTAGCTGCTTTATTTGCTATGCACTGGCGATGAACTACGTGTGGCGCATCACCAGTTGGATTCGAAGATCCAGAGGGTTACCAGAGAAGGTTTATTGAGCGCCAGAGCCACTAAAAGAGAGCCTATCTGGTTATTGGTCGCGTCGAATTACTGATGAGCACCGAATGATGACGACACGATAACTATAGTTGGCCTGAGATATCACTATAAGTGAGAACAAGTCGCCTTCGGGCTAACTCCTAATAAAATTATACCGTCAAAGGATGATGTAATAGAGTGTTTTCTTATCCATATTGTCCATCCTTAGCCTTTAAGGCTTAAGTTTAGGCAGTTGCACAGAATTCAGGAAACCTCTCCTGAACACACATAGAAATTACAGGCACTCATTGACGCTTTACCTGCTACCCAAGCCCTCTTGGTGTGTTGCGCATAACTTTCAAGCTCTTTGGTTGAACCCACCGCACAGCGAAATTTGCCCCCAAAGCTTTCAGAAAACTTCAGCCACTCTCCGCCATTCATATTGAGCCGTTCAAGAATCGTAGTATCACATGGCGGAATATAACCACGCGTGTTTGGCCGAACCACTTGGCCTAATGCTTCTACTAGCACTAAATAATCCAACAACGAAAACTCAATTCCACCTATTTTGGAAAAAACCGATGGCTGCATTTCTCGCTCATTTCCCAAAAAACCAGCCAAGCCTTTAGCGGGTATAGAGGCCAACTCGCCTTTTCTTTCATCCCCTTTACAAGTCACCGAATGAATGCGCTCATAAATGGAAGTAAACTCAGACTCTTCAAGTGATTGCGCCATATCCGCTCGAACGGGGTTTAAGTCCACATAAGCCATGCAGCTCAACAGCGCTTTTTCATCCAACAAGGCTTGACACTTAAAGCGACCTTCCCATCAGAGCAGTGGTCTGCTCAAACTAAACTCGCCATTGTCGCTGAAACTTACTCGATGACGGAAAATGAACTCAGTCAGTATTGTCGCGAGAAAGGCTTGTTCCCTGAACAAGTGCAAGGTTGGCGAAGTGAGTGTATGCAAGGGTTTATGTCTGCTAAAGAGCGTGAGGCTGAAGCCAAGAAACAAGCTAAAGCTGACAAACTTGAAATTAAAGAGCTGAAAAAAGAGTTACGCTTTAAAGAAAAAGCGTTAGCGGAAACGGCGGCGCTATTGGTTCTGCGAAAAAAGCTGAGAGCCTTTTACGGGGAAGAGAGCGTTGGTCAGGCAAGATTAGGAACTGTGAACCCGTTAGTGAGGTTCATCTAAATCCAGAAAGAAAAGCCGCTTAATAACTAAGCGAATGATGACAACTACCTTGAAAAACGCCGGAAGGCATGGGACTCTGGGTGGTATGAGTCCCATTGACTTTGAACTAATGAATTAATCCCATGTGTCTACTTTTATGGGGTCATACCAAACTAGAAACTAGATAAAAAATACAATATTTACTGAGTTCGCATCAAACTATACTCTAAGCTATTGGCAATACTTTCCACAGAAAATTCTGCTTCCAGCAGGCCATATGCAGATGAGCCAATCGCTTGTCGAGTAGGTAAATCCATTAATTTCACAGCATTTTTAAATAGCGCGTCGTCTTCGCCATTGACCGTAATAAGACCGGCTTCATTGTTGTTTACAATATCCAGCAAGTCGTTTCCGGCATTAACACTGCCTAAAATAGGCAACGACTGAACCATGTAGCCTAAAAGTTTACCTGGAAAGTTGTGTGCCGTATGGTTCGCAGCTAAAGAGAATAAACCAACGTCCATTTCAGCTAGAATTTCTTTGAATTCATCTTGATTTACGGATGGTAAATAAGAGAAATTAGTGAGATTCCAATCTGATGCCTGTTGATTTATCAATTCAACTTCATCCCCTTGACCGACGAACAGAAAATGCGCATCACGATAGGGTTGCATCGCTTTGGCAAGTCGCATCAAATTTCCCATATCTTGAGCATGCCCAATGTTACCGCCGTAGAAGAAAACGACCTTGTTTTCAAGACCTAACTTTCTTTTATACCGCCCTTCTTCTCGGCTCTCATGAGGCTCAAGAGACGCCCAATTACGCAATACCTCTGTTGGGTATCGACCATCCGTCAAATCATTAAACAGCTCTACATTCTTCTCTGACATTAAGCCAATCGTATCTGCTTGCTGATAAGATTGAGCCTCAAAGAATCGAAAGTAACGCTCAATGGCAGAACCTTGCTTCACCATTCCAGCATCAATAACCCATTGAGGGAATAAATCTCTTAAAATTAAGTACGAAGGGCACTGACAACGGCTTTTTATTTTTTTAACCAAATTCCCAAAGAAAATGGAAGGCGAATAGTAAATAACTCCATCAAAGGTGTCTGGTGCAATATTATTGGATATTGCACTCCAAGCTTTGGTCGATAATAGCGTTTCGTTTATTGCCCTTTTGACTTTACCAATATCCTTGATAGCGCCACTCGAAAAGCGCCAAACAGTTACACCGTCATACTCGGAAAATTCTAACTGAGACTTTTGCTCTACGGCTGGTGTAATCACTGTCACTTGATGCCCCATAAGTACAAATTGCTTTGCTAACTCATGAAACATTTTGGCTGCCACACGTGTGCTGTGTGGAAGGTAGTCATCAATAATTAACGCTAAGTGCATTACTGTTTCTTCCAAACAACGCGGTTAACATAATCGGTGTAGCTTAGAATTGTACGAAGTACCTTATCAGAAACATTTGGTGCAATATAATCCGCGACTTTGTTCAACAAACGATCTTCACCTCTTGGTTGATCACCCAAGATTTCAATCGCTTGTAGAATTCGCTCTACACTCATCCCTGTAAACATCACAGCCCCCTCTTCAAACCCTTCAGGTCGTTCTTGAGCTTCGCGGATGTTAATAGCAGGGAAGTTTAAAATCGAAGACTCTTCCGTAATCGTACCGCTATCACTTAAAACGACTTTCGCTTCTTTCTGCAGACGAATGTAATCACTGAAACCTAGCGGCTTCATCAGTCGAACTAAAGGATGGAACTCTAGGTTTAGTAGCTCAATTTTTTTACGCGTTCTTGGGTGAGTTGAAACGATAATAGGCAGATTATACTTTTCAGCAATCGTATTCAGCGCTAACACATAGTTATTAATGTTACGCTCAGAATCCACGTTCTCTTCACGATGCACACTCACCAAGAAGTAACCTTCAGTGGTCAGTTCTAGACGGCTTAAAACATCTGACTGTGCAATCTTTTCTTCGTAGTGATTCAATACTTCATCCATCGGGCTGCCCGTTTTAACGATGAAGTCAGGACTAATACCTTCACGCAATAGATAATCACGTGCAATATCACTGTAAGGTAGGTTCACATCAGAGATGTGATCAACAATCTTACGGTTAATTTCTTCTGGAACGCGTAAATCGAAACAACGGTTACCCGCTTCCATGTGGAAGATTGGGATCTTTTTACGCTTCGCTGAAATTGCAGAAAGGGCACTGTTGGTATCACCCAAAATCAATACCGCTTCAGGCTTGATTTCTTCAAAAAGTTTATCTGATTTACTAATCACCTGAGCCATCGTTTCAGCTGCAGTCCCACCCGCACATTCTAGAAAGACATCAGGAGAGCGGATACCCAGATCATCAAAAAAGATTTGGTTCAATTCGTAGTCATAGTTTTGACCTGTATGAACTAAGGTGTGATCCGTATATTCATCCAGCTTAGCAATGGTTCTTGATAGACGAATAATCTCTGGGCGAGTGCCAACGACGGTTACTACTTTTAATTTATTCATAGCTGTATCTCTTGCGGTAATCTGTGTGCATAAAGGCGACCAACTCATCCCAACTAGGTACTACGAACCCAGTCTCTTCACGGAACTTCGTTGAATTAAGTGAACGGTCCATCACAAAGTCTTCAAACTTCTCAATTTCAATCTGCTTGCTATAAATATCTGCAACTTTCGAGATCAAAGAAAATTTATCGATAGGGTCTACCGATAATTGGTACAGGCCAGACAACGATGGGTTGGGCAGTACATACTCTGCTAAAACTTTGGCAACATAAGCCGTTGGAAGGCCTGAGAATACAGCTTTCGAGAACCCTTTTACAGAACCTTCTTGGCTTAAGAACCAATCAATGAGGCTCACAGAAGATTTGAGCTCATGGCCTATGATTGAAGTACGCAGAGTCACGTGTTGACCATAGTCTACTTCACCGAGGCACTTAGATTTACCATACAGATCGGTTGCTGTAGGTAAATCAGATTCTAAGTAGTTCCCCGTTTTGCCATCGAAAACACAGTCCGTTGAAAAGTGGACTAAACGTGCTTGAATAGAATCACACAGCTGAGCAATTTTATGTGGAAGTAGCGCATTGATCTCAATGGCTTCCACATGCAGCTTAGATACATCGTGCTGCTTGATAAGGCCAATACAGTTAATGACAACGTCAGGGTTTGTGTCTAAGACAGCTTTTTCCAAAGTAGCGAAATCTTTAACGTCAACATTCGGAATCAGTTTATCTGTTGATGGAAAGAAATGCTCCACCCCATTGACGCTGCGGACTGTGCCATATACGTCGAGGTTTGATAATTCGGATAAATTGGAAAAGATGCTGTAACCCAGCATCCCTGTCGTTCCAATAACAAGAACTTTCACGTTATACACCCTCTGGAACGATAATGTTACCCGCTTCAATTTCACGGATGAAGTCTAGCTTTCTTAGCAGCTGCTTCATTCCTTCTACGTCGAGCCGCTCAGTATTATGAGAGTTATAATCTTTGACTTTAGAAAGATCTTTCTCGCCTTCTTCAAAATATTTTGAATAGTTAAGGTCACGATTATCAGCAGGAACACGGTAATATTCGTCTTGATCCTGTGCGACAAACATCTCTTCACGGCTACATAATGCTTCATAGTGTTTCTCGCCATGACGAGTACCAATGATGTTAACTTCATGGTTTGGCTTGTCTAAAATTTCGAGTAAGGCCTTCACTAATACCTCAATCGTCGCTGCTGGAGCTTTTTGAACAAAAATGTCGCCATTAGAGCCATTTTCAAACGCATGAAGCACTAAATCTACTGCATCATCTAACGTCATCATAAAACGCGTCATGTTTGGATCAGTAATCGTAATCGGTTCACCGTTAACGACCTGACGAATGAACAAAGGAATCACAGAACCACGAGAGGCCATCACGTTACCGTAACGGGTGCCACAAATCGTCGTATTGGTGTGCTCTAAATTACGACTCTTGGCAACAATCACCTTTTCCATCATCGCTTTAGAAATGCCCATTGCGTTGATTGGGTATACCGCTTTATCTGTACTTAAGCATACAACACGTTCAACGCCATGGTTGATCGCAGCTTCAAGTACATTCTCAGTGCCGATAACATTCGTTTTTACGGCCTCTAAAGGGTAAAACTCACAAGAGGGCACTTGTTTCAACGCAGCTGCGTGATAAACATAATCAACACCACGCATAGAGTTTGAAACACTTTGGTAATCACGTACATCACCAATGTAAAACTTTAATTTATCAGATAGAAAGTGCTTACGCATGTCATCTTGTTTCTTCTCGTCACGAGAAAAAATTCGGATTTCTTTAATATCAGTATCCAGAAAACGGCGTAATACAGCGTTGCCGAATGAGCCAGTACCGCCGGTAATTAACAGAGTTTTATTCTTAAACATATTTAGTTTTTCCCATCACTAAAGAAAAATTTCGTTGTATCATTTACAGTTTTACTCCATTGAAATGAGAGTGACTGTTTATATGCTCGTTCCCCCAACTCCTTCATTAACAGAGGTTTTTTTTCCATATCAGTTATAGCAAGAGCCAACGAGGTAGGCTCGTAAGGATCAAAATAAATTACTGACTCCTTGCCAAACTCGGGCATTGGTTGAATATTTGAGCACAAGATCGGTCTAGCTGATGAGAGCTTTTCTAAAAGAATATTAGGGCAACACTCGCAAGAAGAAGCAAAAACAAGCGATCTCGCTGATTGATACAGTTTAGGGAGTTCATCATAATCAATATGCCCTAAATAAATCACATGTTTTTCAAGATTGAGTTCAGATATTAAACTCAAGACTTGGTCACCATAATCGTTATACTTAGGTCCAACAAGAATAAGTGGATATTTAAATCCATTTCTAACAAGAATATCCCAAGCTTTTAAAACTTCTTTTTGAGCTTTATATACATCAAGGATGGAAACATAGAGGTAGTAGCCATTTTCAACTAACCCAGATGGTAAACCATTAGATTCAACTCTGTTAAAAAACAACTCATTTAATCCGTGTGGAATAACCGTGCTTTTTTTCATTATTTCAGGCATGTAACCTTTGACAACATCTCGGGAATAGTGAGATATAAATACTACTTTGTCACATTTCTTGTATGAAATTAGAAAAATATATTTAAGTAACCACAACTTAAACCTAGAGTAAGATAATAAAGAAAACCTTTTCCTCTCATTAACATCGAAAGGAAGCATATTTCTCAATGCTGTTACAGAGCATACTTCTTTGGGAATAACCGACAACATTATTCCCCCTGGGGAATAATACACATCAGCACATTTATCTTTAAGGTAACGAGGAAGGAAAAATAGTTCCCACAATGTCCGGTGAATGATACTTTTTGATGCTTGCTTTAAAACATGTATCTCCACCAAATCCGATTCATAATTTATAAAACAATCAACATTAAGTTTACTTACTAACAAGACAATTTTATAGTTCTTCGGTGAATGTTGAATGAAGTTAAGGATATATGTTTGTCCCCCACCTCTCAGTGCACTAAGTGCGTTAATCACAATCGTTTTCATAAAAGCCAACTTTAAATAGCAATTTAAAACACAGACATATACAAAATAGGGGGACTATTTTTATTATTAAATTCATGAATAAGTTAGTGAACTCACCAAATAACAAGCCACCTGGAATAGTAATTACAAACAAATAAAATGCACTAAAAAAAATCGCTTTATGAAAATTAACCACCCTATATTTTTGATCACAAAAAATCATAATAAACTTTTTATATATATATGAAACAATCAAAAACACAACTGTAGATATAAGCACAGAGAATAAAGCACCATAAAAATAACCGAAGTTAATTACTGACTCAGCAAAAATACCTGGGCTGTAGTTTGATGTTCCAAGATAAGATGTTCCTTTTGCAAATTTAGTTATTACCACTCCACCAGTGTCAGGCTTTTCAGGCCAGATCGAGCGAGGTACAAAATTGGTTACAACACTAAGAAATGTCACGCCATGCTGTAAATTTGTGAAATCGTCATCAAGTATAATATCTAATGGGATTATCCCATACCTAGTCAAATGCATCTTAGACAGGGAACCGCCTTCGTGATTCAAATCGACGCCTTCGGAAGATGAGTAACTAAAAGTATTTCTTATACTTCCAAGAAACGCAGCAACTACTACAAATATAACAATTGACAAAAGCGCCTTCGATATACTTATTCTCTTTATGTAGTAATGACCGATTATCATGATAAATAAAAATCCATACAAAACCCCACCTCTCGATCCCGACATAAAGCCCATAAATACGAGAGCTAAAAAATGAAAAATAAATAGAAACCACCACAATCGTCTATTCTTAACTTTATACATAATTCCTATTATAAAGTATACTACATTAATTATGGGGTATATTTTTCTCATAAATATTACATGCCCTAAACCTTGCCATTCAGTAACCCTTAACTGGATCGATGAAATATATGGTTCGATACCTCCCATTATACTAATGAGATAAGCTTGAGCTCCTAAAGGTATCAAACTCAACAACCAAAGAAAGAACAACACTTTTCCAGATGAGACAGGAAGATCGCCTTTATTAAAATTAAACTTATTACTATCTCCAACAAATGATTTTTCTATAAAGACAAAGATTAAACCTAACAGCATAAAAAAAACATAAATTAAATATACATACAAACTTTGCTCATCATAAAAAATTGAAGCAAAGTAAACAAAGAGGAATAAAAAGTAAAATTTAACGGGTGAAAAAATATCTCCGTTCACATGGAAGGATATAACAATACATATTGCAAGAAAAACAAAAAGCAATATACCTATCATGAAATCTTATCCAAAATATATTCAGCTCTTTTCTGCCAAGTATAGTTTTCAGTAAAGTCGATGTAAGCTCTTTCAGCGATTTTTTTTCTCAAGCTTAGATCGTGTAACTTATCTAATGATAAGGACCAAGCTTCGACACTATCCGGAGTAACTAATATAGCATTTTCGTCATTTAGCACTTCTCTTAGTACAGGAAGGTCCGAGCAAATTATTGGTTTTTGGTTAGACATATATTCAAAAATTTTCATTGGAGACATCCACCGACTTGTATCCGACTTACCATCAGATTGATTAGAACCTTGCTGATAAGGAGCTATTAAAACATCAAACTTTGTATAGTAATCATGCAAGTCAGCATGATCTAAATGCCCCACAAAATATATATTATGATCATTGTCAGTCTCTTTTTTCCAATGCGCTATATCCTCAGGCATTCCTCCTACTAGATAAAAATCACATCCCTTCTGCATCCTAGCTAAAGAAATTATAACTTCTATTCCTCTACCTTTATATAAATGCCCAACATACCCAACGGATAACCTTTCTTTTTCTCTAATTATTGATAATCCATTAGATTCATGAGGGATATCAGCACCATCATGTGCAACTAAGATATCACTACTTGTAAGTTGAGGGAACAACTCTAAATAGTCTTGTTTTAAAACTTCAGATATAACAACTAGCTTGCGGAAGCCATTTCTTTTAAAAAGCAGCTCTTCTAGTTTCCTTCGACTTCTATTTGGAGGTAGTGCATGGGCTTCGTATACAATTCCAGATCTAAAAAAAGAGACCATAAATAAAGGAATAAGATGTCTCCCATAAATTATATCTGATCTTGTATTAATAACTTTTTTAAATATATTAAAAAAGTATTTACACACTCCTAAAAGGCTCCCCTCTTTCCGAAAAAGAAAAATATCAAATGTTCCATCAACGCCATATTTTCCCTTTAAAATATCAGTACATTCTGTATTTTCACCTTCAGAACCTATCAATATGGTATCTTTGTATATTGAAAAAGCATTACACATCTTCATAACATGTACACTATTAGCAAATTTTGAAGGAATAATTGAGTTCGATATATATATCAACTTCATAGCTTTAGCCCATTTTTGAGGTGTATATCCAAGCTTGTAATTAATAACAAAATATTAGCGTGATTATTATACCCATTAACATGTTCCAAAAGAACTTTGTTTACATCGAAAGGTAATACAAACTCTCTTTCATTAAAATCGTTTACACTACATCTAATTAAATTATAGAATTTTTTATCTCTCCTAATCAAGTTCGCGAAATCCATGTAGTTAACATTAATATTTCTGTTTATTCGACTAACTTGTAGGAACTTATTAGATAGTCGTTTAAAGTTTGCTACTCTATGAGAGGTATTTAGAGGTAATCCATACTTTGTTCTAGTTCGGTATTTAAACTCTTTAGGAAAAGATTGTAGCAAGATATCAAAATATAAGTTTTGGTTGTCTCGATACTTATTATCTACATCCAACATGAACTGTGAGAAAGCACTATTAACAAATGGTAACTTATAGTCATATCCTTTCATTAATACATGTGGCATTACATACTTTAGTTGTCTATTAAAAAAATCGATCTGTTCGTAACATGATAAGTTATTGGAATTAATATTAGGCTTTGTCAAAAAAAACTCTTGCTCTATAGCATCATATAACTTAACTGATGTTGTAAAAACATTATCTAGTAAAAATTTTTCTTTTGCAGATTTCAAGCAGTTTTTATATTCATTTTTGTATTTAGATCCTGAAATAGGATCTCCCATAAAACCAGACCAATGAAAATGATCTTTAAAATTTTGATCGACCGCTTTAATCGGAGCATGATGAAATAGCATAGTTTGGCGATCAACTCGAGAAGATATATCGAACAAACTAGACTCATCGTAATCATACTTCTCTAGGTCGAAAGACATATGATTGGTACCGAGCTTTTTGGCTATATAATTTCCGATCTCAAAATCTAATGAGCCCCTAACTCCAAAAGTATAAGTTTCAATATTTCTTGCATCAGTAAACCTCAACAGTCCAGCCAAGATCGCCCTACTATCTAAACCACCACTAATAGGTACAAGATTTCTTTTGTTTGGTTCATACTCTTTAGAAATACTGTCTAAGAACTTATCTCCTCCAATTTTGACAAGTTCGCTTCTTGAAGCAGACTCATACTTATTTTTGTCTATCTCATCTAGTTTAATTTCCAAATCTGGGTTGTAATCAAAAAAATAACCAAACT
The DNA here is from genome assembly GCF_009938225.1 of Vibrio ponticus. Lineage (NCBI taxonomy): Bacteria > Pseudomonadati > Pseudomonadota > Gammaproteobacteria > Vibrionales > Vibrionaceae > Vibrio > Vibrio ponticus. The sequence goes on along the minus strand of NZ_AP019657.1, from coordinate 3,088,270 downwards.
TAAGGAAATTATTTATTTTATCATTTTTTATTTCAGTCATGATTGATAGAAACCATTAATTTTTGTCTAAGTAGCAATATAGATTCAATTTATAAAACGAAAAGTTATCATTTAAGCAGTAATTTCATTTTTATGCCCCTTAAAATACACAAAAACGATATACATCAAATTTGTAATAGCACTTGCCACACAAAAACATAGGACTGTAATAGTGAAATCTGTGTACTTACTACTAATTACAAGAGTAGATACTTTAATTAACATGCCAATAAACTCTAAACTAAACATCTCTTTCTGCATCATATTTTTGGTTAAGAATGCGGAACTTGGTGATTTGATAAATGCAAAACTCATCCACAAACATAGATAGGAAATCAAAATACCACTATCAATCCATTTTTCACCGAGATAAATCCTTACTATATCACCACCAAAGATTGCTATCGGTATAAATACAATTAAAGAGACCACAGATAACATTAGTGTAGGTTTAATAAAATATTGACAAAATGAGAGGTTCTCCTCTTTACATATAACTTGATATACTGATTTTGACAAAAATTGGACTGGTATTCTTACTATTTTATCGGCAAATACATATAGACCTACACTATATGCATCATAAATGCTATAAAAGTAATAAATAGGCAACTGCTGAGATAGCATATTAATAAAATATTCAGGAAGAGAGTACTTAGCAAATTTATTATACTTGAAAAATACTTTCTTGCTAAATTTGGCTTTATTTATATCCCATCTTGAGAACTTAACATAAAGTAATAAAGGTACCAACAAGCTAAATATCATACCAACTATCAAGCCCTCTTTCTTTATGATAGAAAAAGAAAGGGCAAATTGAGACATATTTAGTATTAAAGATTTTATTAAGTCAACGACTGTTACTTTGCTTATGTTATCTATTTTTAAATTATATATTCTAAAAACATTGTAATTAGATGTTATAAATATCCCAACCATGAGCCATATTGAGTTTAGGTTTGTAATATAGCCTAAGAATTCCAGTATCATAACAATCAGGGAGAACAATAAAGACATAAATAGATTCAATATTACAACGGTATCTAACACATCTTTTCTTTCATTATTTTCAGATATAAGTATAGCTTGTTCATATCTAAGAGTAGAAACTCCAGATAAAAGAGCTATTAAACTTAAAATCAGACCATAAGAGCCAAACTCTTCAGGAGAATATAGTCTAGCAAGTATTGGTGCAAAAATTAAAGATAAAACTTGACCTAAACCTACGGATGTAGATAGCTTTAATATCTTTCTATACATTTAACGTACTCAGAATATTGTTGATTAAGATTAACTTGAAGATGCACACACGGAAGAATAATGAATATACTTACTACATAATGGAAAAATCCGCATAAACATCACTATTACCATCACGTAAACTTTTATTTTTTTATTTTTTAGAGCATATGTTGTATCGAGTGCTCACATCCTGCTTTGTTGCCACCGCAAACACTTATCACATTAAAACCACAATACCCATCACTCTTGACTTAGGCCATTTATGTTCCATAGCACCTAAACCCGACAAATTACAATTCACTAAGTCCACTCTCATCTCCATTTTTCCGAAACTTTTGCCTTAATAGCTGCAAGTAAGTGTCATCTAAGTTTAGAACCTTACTACTCGAGAATAATTGTCAAGTGTTTGCTCAAGCATCTAGCGCCAATAACCGTTAACAAAAAAACCGCTTCTTTATAGAGAGTTTTGTGCACTATTTTTTCTTTTGGAACTCTGTAATTTCATTATTTTTCTAGCAACCTTATCTTCATCAACAATCATTCCGTTTGCAGTGGCAAAAGCGTTCACCAAGTGACTGGCTCCTTTGTCTTTCGGAGCGGTTATAAGAGCCAAGGTATATTTATCCATCAATCGGTATTATTTCGCCATCCGCTAGTACATGGTACTCATTTATCTATATCTTTAACGATGCAGGGTTAATCATACCCATCACACGAGACAATTTATTCAAAAAAGAAATATCAACGTCAAAATAACTATATCGCTTGAGGATATATAAGCGAGCGTTACAATAATCGATAAAACTATACCAATTATAATCCCACTCCAATATTACATAAACTGAAAGTATGGGGCAGTAGTAGCTATCTCTAAGCATCATCGCCCCCTAAAAATCAACGACCTTCAAGCGATTTCCCTAGATAACTAGAATTTTCATATAATTGATTAACCAATAAATTGTTTATACCACGGCATCGATTCCGCTATTCCCGCTGAAATATCATATTTTGGCTCATAACCCAACTTGCTTTTAGCTTTACTAATATCAGCTTGTGAGTGACGCACATCTCCAGCTCTGAATTCACGATATGCAGGTTCAGAAGAATAGCTAACACTATTATTAGACAACTCATTCTTAAGTGCATTAAACAACGTATTCAATGTGGTTCTATCACCTACCGCACAGTTATACACTTCGCCTAACGCTTCTTCTGACCCGGTCGCAGCCAACACATTCATTTGAACCACATTCTCTATATAGCAAAAGTCTCGGCTTGTTTCTCCATCACCATTAATGAATACATCTTCATTATTAATCATTGCCGATGTCCATTTAGGAATAACCGCAGCATAGGCACCATTTGGGTCTTGTCGACGACCAAATACATTAAAGTAGCGTAAGCCCGTCGCTTTAAATCCATAAGTCCTTGCATAAACAGAAGCATAAACTTCATTTACATATTTAGTAACCGCATATGGAGAAAGAGGCTTACCAATGTTTTCTTCCACTTTCGGTAATGCTGGATGATCACCATAAGTAGAGCTGCTCGCAGCATAGGTAAAGCTTGCCACGCCTTCTTCCTTAGAAGCTTGTAGCATATTTAAAAAGCCAGTAATGTTTGCAGCATTTGAAGTAACAGGATCCGCAATTGAGCGTGGAACAGAACCTAATGCAGCTTGGTGCAATACGTAATCAACCCCTTTCACAGCAGTCTCACATGTGGCGTAGTCTCGAATGTCACCTTCAATAAAACGAAACTTATCCCACTGCGTTTCAGTCACTAAGTTTTTTACTTCATCCAGGTTATGCTGATGACCCGTTGCAAAGTTATCTAAGCCAACTACAGTCTGGTTGAGTTTTAATAGCTTTTCTAATAGGTTTGAGCCAATAAAACCTGCAACACCTGTCACAAGCCATACTTTTGGCTGCTGCAGTAAGTCTTGTTGAATCTGTTCAAATTTAGACATTATTTATTCCATAAATAAAAAGTGAGAACTCTTCGCTCTCACTTTAATTAATTAAAAAGTTATTTTAATTACAGGCGCATATCTACGCTTTCTTTATCCAGTACATATTTCAGGTCGTATAGCACGTGCTCTCCCTTACCATATGCATGAATATTTTCTGCACCCATCTTCTTAAATTCGTCATGAGATACTGCCATGACAATCGCATCGTAGTAACCTTGCTGTGGTTCAGCGCATAAGCTAAGGCCATATTCATGTTGCGCCTCTTCTCCAGAACACCAAGGGTCAACGATATCTACATTAATATTGTATTCTTTTAACTCACTGACAATATCAACAACTTTCGTATTTCGTAAGTCTGGACAGTTCTCTTTAAACGTGAGTCCCATAACCAATACATTAGCGCCCTCGACATGAATGCGTTTCTTCAGCATTTTCTTCACAAGTTGAGAAACAACATATTGACCCATCCCATCATTGAGTCGGCGACCTGCTAAGATCATCTCAGGGTGGTAACCCACTGTTTGAGCTTTATGAGTTAAGTAGTATGGATCAACACCAATACAGTGCCCACCTACTAGACCTGGACGGAATGGCAAGAAGTTCCATTTCGTTCCAGCCGCTTCCAGCACCTCCAGCGTATCGATGCCCAGCTTGTTGAAGATAATTGATAGCTCATTGATCAATGCGATATTCACATCACGCTGTGTGTTTTCAATCACCTTCGCTGCTTCCGCAACTTTAATGGTTGACGCCTTATGCGTACCTGCCGTGATAATTGTTTTATATAACTGGTCAACGAACTCGGCAATTTCTGGAGTAGAGCCACTGGTTACTTTGAGAATATTGGTAACACGGTGCTCTTTATCACCTGGGTTAATACGCTCTGGAGAATACCCAGCATAGAAATCTTGGTTAAACTTAAGTCCAGACACTCTCTCTATAACAGGGATACAATCTTCCTCTGTTGCACCTGGGTATACTGTTGATTCATAGATGATAACATCGCCTTCTGATACCACTTTACCTAATGCTTCAGAAGCTTTGATCAGCGGCGTTAAATCTGGTTGTTTATGCTCATCAATAGGTGTAGGCACGGTAACAATGTAGACATTACACTTTGCTAAATCTTCAATGCTCGAAGAGTATCTCAACATCTCGGCATCATTTAGTTCTTGCTCCGAACATTCCAATGTAGAGTCATAGCCATCTCGCAACTCTGCGATACGGCGATCGTTAATATCAAACCCAACCACGTTGAATTTTTTTCCAAATTCTGCAGCCAAAGGAAGACCTACGTAACCAAGACCTATAATGCCAATTGTGACGTCGTTATGAGAATGCATTCGAAATTTTCCATGTATCAATAATAATTTTAGACACGCTACCGCCCTTAGGTTACAACCCCTAAAAGCTGATGGCTTTACCAATTTTTTCTACTACTTATTGTGAAGTGTTGAAACTATTTTACTTCGTTCACAAAAATGTTATTTCGCTATTTTCCACACTTAATTTTACTTGTTGATTGAGCAGTTTAATCAACAAAATGCTGCGTTTTTCACTTTCTGCTTCTAAGAAAATTGCGCTGATATTTTTGTACTGGTCATTGTTAACCATGACTTGATCGCCAGCTTGTAAACTTGTGTCGATCGTTTGGTTTTCTAACGTTTTCAGTTCCGCAATCAATTCATCAGGCACTTGCTGCGGGTTGCCTGCGAACTTAACAAAGCCATATACGCCAAAGGTGTAGTTCACCTTTGAAGTCGCACCACTTAAAAGATCTAAATGAACGAATAGATAACCAGGGAATAACGCTTCTTGTTTGGTTTGTTTTCTGCCACGCACCACTTTAATCACATCAACAGTCGGGAAGTACGATGTAATCGATTGATTTGAGAAATTAACACTCGCGCGCTGCTCTTGTTTGGATTTACATCTAACAAGGAACCACTTCTTATCGGTTTTAGCCGCGTGAATAGAATCTGTCATCGTGGGTTAGTTCAAATCCATTTAGTGATACTTTTGTTTTTACATACTAAAGGGATGAGCCTTTTTACAGTGCTCATCCCTTCTACTTCGTCTTTGCGAGTAGCTTATTTTATTTTTACTACTCGTCTTTAAACCCTTTCGGGTTGTTTGATTGCCAACGCCAAGAGTCTTGTGTCATCACTTCTAGCGTTCGCGTGGCTTGCCAGCCCAATTCGTTTTGCGCTTTGCTTGGGTCAGCCCAGCACTCGGCAATATCGCCAGGGCGACGCGGCGCAAACTTAAATGGCACCGCTTTGCCACTAGCTTTTTCAAACGCGTGCACCATATCTAACACGCTGTAGCCGTTGCCGGTACCAAGGTTGAAAATGTGCAAACCCGCTTTTGGTCCAACTTTATCTAATGCAGCAAGGTGCCCATCCGCTAAATCTACAACGTGGATGTAATCACGAATACCCGTACCATCTTTAGTTGGGTAATCATTACCAAAAACTGAGACAAATTCACGTCTGCCCACAGCCACTTGCGAAACAAAAGGCATTAAGTTGTTTGGAATACCTTGTGGATCTTCGCCTAACTCACCGGATTCATGTGCGCCCACTGGGTTGAAGTAGCGCAGAAGGGTAATGCTCCACTCGGGGTTGGCTTTATGAAAGTCCGCTAAGCACTCTTCCACCATTAACTTACTGCGACCGTATGGGTTAGTCGCACTGGTTGGGAAGTCTTCGGTAATTGGCACACTCGCTGGGTCGCCATACACAGTCGCTGATGAGCTAAAAATAAGCTTGCTCACGCCCGCTTCGCGCATCGCATCCACCAGCACTAATGTACCGTTCACGTTGTTGTCGTAATACTCAAGTGGCTTTTCTACCGATTCACCCACCGCTTTTAAGCCTGCAAAGTGAATCACAGCATCAATAGCGTGTTGCTTAAGCACATCAACCAGAGCTTTCTTATCGCGCACATCCGCTTGAATAAACGTTGGTTCGGTACCTGCTACCAGTTTAATTTTGCTTAGTACCGCTTTTTTGCTGTTACACAAGTTATCGATGATCACTGGCGTGTGACCAGCATTTAGCAGCTGAATGCATGTGTGGCTACCAATGTAACCTGTGCCGCCTGTAACTAAAACTTTCATACTAGATAATTCAACCCCATGCATAATCCACTCATTGTACATGTTTTGTGGAGCATATCTCAAATATAAATCCAAATACGTGATTTAGACCAATTACAAAATCAATTAGTTTAAATATAAGTACGATAGTGTTTAAAAATGGTTATACATTCATGCGCTTATACTAGCGCTCTGTTAACCAACTCGTATCGTATTGCAAACTACTAATAAACCATTTTGTAAGCAAGCGCAGCAAAAAATGCAGCTCTAAAGCACAAAAAAAGCCAGTCTCGACTGAAACTGGCTTTATACTCATTTGTTATAGGTTATTAGTGCATATTGAATTAAAAGCACCTATTTACTGCGTCTCTTTCCAAATCGCGCATGGCTCTATCTTGGCGCGCTGCAGTTTGTGCTTATCTCGCTCCGCATCACGCTTAAGCTTGTAAGGACCTAGCACCACGCGATACCAAGAACTGCCATCTTTTTTACGCACTTCACTGCTGATACCTTGGAATGCGATATCCAACTTACGCGCTTCTGCTTGCTGCGCATTTTTATACGCGCCGCACTGCATGATATATGGGATCGCCGAGATCACTTGCTCTTTGGCTTTCACTTCCACTTCACGGCTTGGCAACGTATCCACATAGTCCCACTTTTCTTCTGGTGGCGGTGGAATGGCTTTTTCCGCTTTTGGCTTAGTTTTGACTGGCGTTTGTGTTGCTACAACTGGCGCTGGCGGTTCAGGATCTTGACTCAAGGTATATAAACCAAAGCCAAAGCCACCCAGCACGATCAAAGCTAATAGTCCACTGCGCCATGGTTTGCGCTTTGGAGCAGGCTTTTTCTTTGCGGGTCTCTTACTGGCACCACGTTTTACGTAATCTCTACTTGCCACAGTTGTACTACAAATTTAGTGAGTGATTGCCGTTATCTTAATCTAGAACGTCGGTCGATAATAGCGTGGTTGAGCTTTCCTAACGGAATGAGGTGGAAAATTTGACATAGGGTAACAAAATTTAAGCAGCACCATTGCAGAGAACAGTGCTGCATTAAACTCTCTATAGAGTGAGTTAGATAACTCGCGGCGGCGCGGCGCTTTTACGTACGACAAGGTTGGTCTCTAACAAGCGAGAGCCTGTGCGCACATCGTGACCACGTAAAATCTCCAGCATCATCAACATCGCTTGGCGACCAATCTCATAGCGCGGTTGAGAAATCGTCGTTAACGGTGGATCGCAGTATTGAGCAAATTGAATATCATCAAAACCCACTACCGATAAATCTTGTGGCACACGTAGACCAAGGCGTTTGGCTTCTTGGATTGCACCAATCGCCATCGCATCATTGTGGCAGAAAATCGCCGTCGGTGGTTCAGGCAACGTCAGCAATTGACGAACCGATTTCGCCCCATCTTCAAAACTGAAATTACCGTGGATGCTGTAAGCCGGGTTCATGGTGATACCCGCACGGCGCAGCGCTTGTAGGTAACCTTGTTGGCGGAACTGGCACAGCGCAGCATCTTGCGGACCTGAAATCTGAGCAATACGCTTATGACCAAGCTGAGTCAGGTAATTCACCACTTCAAACGCTGAGGTAAGGTTATCAATGTGTACGGTTGGCAACTCAAGCTCTGGAGCAAATTCACACGCCATGACCATCGGTGGCAAATTCTTCTGCTCAGGCTTGCTCACATCAAAAGGTAGATCCGTTCCGAGTAGTAGCATGCCATCTGCTTGCTTGGTGAAAACCAAGTTAACAAAGGAGTTCTCGCGTTTTTTCTGCTGAGCACTGTCACCAAGTAAAACAATGTAGCCGTGCTCCATTGCCGCATCCTCAATACCGCGAATGATTTCGGTATAGTAGGGATCGCAAATGTCTGGAACAATCGCAATAATTGTTTTTGATTCGTTGCGGCGCAAATTGCGCGCAAGTGAGTTTGGTGAGTATCCAGCTTCTAGAACTGCATCTTCAACACGTTTTCGCGTAGCCGAAGAGACTTTCTCAGGATTCATCAGCGCCCTTGATACTGTCGCTGTCGAAACCCCTGCGAGCTGGGCAACATCCTTCATTGTCGCCATAAAAATAACCCTCTTAAATTTTCCCTTGTTAGTAGCGTAAGCCACCCAAGCCTGATAGTTGTTGATGGACTCTATCTCAACCTTCTCATCCGCCAACTCAATGAGTCATCATCATGGTCGCAGCTGAAAAAAGTAAAGATATATGCATCCACTCTTTAATAGTTTGTTTGTCCTTCACCATTTGAATTTATAATCGTCTTGATTGTCACTCATACGGTTTAGGTATATCGATGACACCGATAAAAACTGGGTATTCATCGAGGTGCGTAATGCAACCTGTAATAGTGTATTTATTTCACGCTTTAAAGTTACGGGATATTTAACAAAAACTGCTCCGCTATCGAGAGATACCTCACAAAATAACTTAAAACTGTAGCGTACGTAACATTGTAAAATCGAACTAGCTTAGATCTTGAGGTTCTATGTCTAGCGACCAGCGCACCTTTTTGCTATTGGGCAAAATCTCAATAGCTGGTTTAGCACTGGCGAGTAAACGCTGCATTTTTGGTCGCGTTTGCGTCTGCAGTAATAACTGCCAACGGTACTTACCCGCTTTTCTTGCCAATGGTGCAGGCGTTGGTCCTAATACTTGGCATTGTTCATCAAACAGCGGGTGCGCTTCTAAGCTGTATCTCACCTGCCGCAAAAACTCCTCTACAACTTCACTGCTGTTGGCTTCTGCGCGAAACAGAGTGAGGTAAGTATAAGGAGGCAACATAGCAAATTTTCTTTCCTGCAAAGCTGTTTGCGCAAAATTGCGATAGCTATGGTTCAATAGCGCTTGCAGCAATGTATGCTCCGGATGGTGAGTTTGTAATATCACCTCGCCAGGTTTACTTGCGCGCCCTGCACGCCCTGCAACCTGAATAAATAATTGAGCCAATCGCTCTGAGGCTCTGAAGTCACTACTGTACAGTGATCCGTCTACATCCAGCAATGCGACTAAAGTGACATCTGGGAAGTGGTGCCCTTTGGCGAGCATCTGTGTACCAATTAAGATTTGATACTCACCTTTGCGGATCGCCGTCAGTGCACTTTCTAAACTGCCTTTACGTCTGGTACTGTCACGGTCAATACGAATCGCTTTATGCTCAGGAAATAGCGTTTTAAGCTGCCCTTCTAGCTGCTCGGTCCCCACCCCGACTGTGACTAAATTCGTAGAGCCACACCCTTGGCACTGGTGGATAATCGGCTGCTGCGAACCACAGTGATGGCAGCGGATCTCATTGCTGTATTGATGGTAGGTGTAGTAAGCATCACAACGTTTACACTCAGCAATCCAACCACATTCATGGCACATCAAGGCAGGTGAAAACCCGCGACGGTTTAAGAACAGCATCACTTGGTTGCCGGCGGTTAAGTGCTTACGCATCTCCGCGATTAATGGCGCGGATAAGCCACTCTCTAGATAGAGCCCTTTGACATCGAGCACTTTATTGGTGGTTGGCTTGGCATTACCGGCACGCTTAGACAACTCCAAATGGTGATACTTACCAGTGAGCGCGTTGTGTAAGGTTTCTAACGCTGGCGTTGCCGAGCCAAGCACAATCGGGATTTGTTCTTTATTGGCGCGCATCACCGCCACATCGCGAGCATGATAACGCAAGCTGTCTTGCTGCTTATAAGAGCTGTCATGCTCTTCATCAACAATAATGATGCCTAAGTCAGCAAATGGCGTCAGCAGCGCTGAGCGAGTACCAATCACAATCCCCGCCCCTTTGTCTCGCGCACTCAACCAAGCATTAAGACGCTCAGTTTCATTTAACCCAGAGTGGATCACTTCCACGGGCACATTAAAACGCTGACGGAATCGGTTAATGGTTTGTGGCGTTAAGCCAATCTCTGGGACCAGCACCAAAGCTTGCCTGCCTTGCTCCAGCAGTGGCTTGATTAGGTTTAGGTAAACTTCGGTTTTTCCTGAACCGGTTACCCCTTCCAGTAGATAGCAACCAAAGCCTTGAGCACTATTGACTGTCGCGATGGCCACCGCCTGCTCTTGATTGAGCTTAGGCTTGTCGACCTCTGCCTCTACTTGGCTCCCCCAAGCTTTTATCGCTGGTTTTTTCTCTACCGCTTCAACCCAGCCTTTGTCTTGTAGCGTTTTCAGCGTGGTACCCGAGATATCTTGGTCAAGCAATTGCTGATGAGAAACCGCACCATACTCGAGCGCGCGCATCGCACTTTCTTGTTTGACTGCACGCCCCAACCCCGCCATCAATTGATTCTTGCCGGCTTCTGTCAATTGCCATTCGACCAAAGTAGAAAAGTCAGCCGGTTTACCTTTACGCAATGCGGTCGGCATCGCATTAGCCAGCGTATCGCCTAGTGGGTACTGGTAAAATTGACTACACCATTTGAGCAATTGATAGAGTGAATCAGCCCATACCGGCTGGCTATCAAGCACCTGCTTAATCGCTTTTAGCTGGCTTTGGTTAAATTCAGAATGATTGGTTAACTCAGTGACAATGCCAATTAAGGTTTTCGGTCCAAATGGCACAGAGACGCGCCCACCAATCACAGGGAAAAGGTGGCTTGGGATCAAGTAATCAAATTGCTTATCTAACGGTACAGGCAGTGCCACCCGAGCAATGGTAGGACGCATAAAATTGACGCTAACACTTGTGAGTAATGAACGGGATCAGTCTAAAGCAAAACGTCGCTTGATTCTATTTCCCTCTCCCTTCCTATTTGAACCATCAGCACTGTCTTTTAAAACATCAACACTGCCCTCCCAAACCTCATTACATACCCTGTCCAAATTAATGGCTATGCTCAGAGGCTTTGCTCGCTTGTCGCCTACCTGATGGTCCAACTAGTTTGGGAATAGTTACTCTCAAAGATAATAACGCGCTAGACTCTGGCTAATGGTGAAAAAAGTAGCAATAATTTTAGTAAATCTGTTGATCCTCACTAGCGGATTCATTACTATACTGCGCCTTAGCATTATGGCTTGAGGATTTATTCATCAAGCGGTATGCGAAATTTTTTATTAACTACGTGTGGTGTCCGGCTTAGAATCGGATGGCGACACGGCCTATTTGAGGTTTTCCCATGAAAGTTGGTATTCACCCAGAATACAAAGCAGTACAAGCTACTTGCTCTTGCGGTAACTCTTTCGAGTTCAACTCTACTCTAGGTAAAGAGTCAATCCACCTAGACGTATGTGACAAGTGCCACCCATTCTACACTGGTAAGCAACGTATCGTTGATACAGGCGGCCGTGTTGATCGCTTCAACAAGCGTTTCGGTGCTCTATCAAGCGGCAAGAAGTAATTACTACTTTTATACCGATTATAAAAAGGACGCTCAGGCGTCCTTTTTTCTTGCCTGCTATTTACCTCTTCCCTTCTCCTTCCCTCGCTATTTGCCGCTTAAATGCAAATTTGTGAGCTATCTGGTCTTATCAGACGCTCAAACCGACATAATGGTTACACCAATCGCATTCTTGCCTATGCAGCTTGACTTTATGGGTATAGAATAACTTTTGCTTAACAACCAACGATAACGAGAAACAAAACACCATGTCAGATGACCAATCACAAGAATACACCGCCGAAGAACTGTTCCGTCAGCAAGCGCTTGATTACCATGCCAACCCAGTACCTGGGAAAATTTCAGTCGAGCTAACCAAACCTGCCGAAACAGCCAAAGATCTAGCACTCGCATACAGCCCTGGCGTCGCCGAGCCTGTACGCGAAATCGCGCAAAACCCAGATAACGTCTACAAGTACACGTCCAAGGGTAATATGGTCGCGGTGATCTCAAACGGTACGGCAATTCTTGGTTTGGGTAACTTAGGTCCTCTGGCTTCAAAACCAGTAATGGAAGGTAAGTCGCTACTGTTCAAGCGTTTTGCAGGTCTAGACTCGATTGATATTGAGGTAAAACACCGCACTATCGAAGAGTTTGTCGATACCGTCGCCAATATCGCTGATACCTTTGGCGGTATTAACCTTGAAGATATTAAAGCCCCAGACTGTTTTGAAATTGAAAAACAGTTGATTGAACGTTGTGACGTGCCGGTTTTCCACGATGACCAGCACGGTACCGCGATTGTTACGGCTGCGGGCATGCTCAATGCGATTGAACTGCAAGGCAAGAAGCTAGAAGACGCAACCATTGTTTGCCTTGGCGCAGGCGCTGCCGCAGTGGCGTGTATGGAACTGCTAATCAAGTGCGGTGCAATGCGTGAAAAAATCTACATGCTTGACCGTAAAGGCGTGATCCACACTCGCCGTGATGATCTGAATGAATACAAAAAGCTATTTGCTAATAACACTGACAAACGCACGCTAGAAGATGTGATTGAAGGTGCGGATATTTTCTTAGGCGTATCGGGTCCTAACCTGCTACCACCAGAGGATCTCAAGCTAATGGCAGACAAACCAATCGTGTTTGCTTGTTCAAACCCAGATCCAGAAATCAAACCGGAATTGGCACATCAAGTCCGTGATGATTTAATTATGGGTACTGGTCGCAGTGATTACCCGAACCAAGTTAACAACGTTTTATGTTTCCCATTTATCTTCCGTGGTGCATTAGATGTGCGTGCAAGCGAAATCAACGATGAGATGAAGCTTGCTGCGGTAGAAGCAATTCGCCAGCTAGCCAAAGAGCCTGTTCCAGCCGAAGTACTTAAAGCTGCTGGAGTTGAAGCGCTGGAGTTTGGCGCGCAGTACATTATTCCAAAACCAATGGATCACCGCTTACTGCCACGCGTAGCAAAAGCGGTAGCGCAAGCTGCAGTTGATTCTGGTGTAGCGCGTATTGAGATGCCTGAGGGGTATATGGCGTAGCGGAACGCTGCGCTACGGATGCGGGACTGCGGAACGCCTCGTGAAAACGAGGCTTACGGAAGTGGGTACACGGAACGCCTCGTAAAAACGAGGCTTACGGATTCGCGAACGTTCGGCTTCGCCTCTCTACGGACATACCTTACTTTTGTCATCCTCAAGAGTGAGGAACGAACGAGTTGGGGATCTCTGGTTTAATCTAGAAAACAAGATTCCCTACTCGCGCTACGCGCTCTATGGAATGACAAATTGAAGTATGGGCGCTCTATGGATATACCTTACTTTGTCATCCTCAAGAGTGAGGAACGAACGAGTTGGGGATCTCTGGTTTAATCTAGAAAACAAGATTCCCTACTCGCGCTGCGCGCTCTATGGAATGACAAATTGAAGTATGGGCGCTCTAAAACAAAAAACCGCAGCTAATGAACTGCGGTTTTTTTATGTTCTGGTTTTCTCACCATCTGAACTGGTGCTTTAATTCAGATGCAGCAAGAATACGCTAACAATTATTCGTCGAACGCTTCAAATTCGATGCCCATTTCGGTCATAAGCTGCTTAGCTTCTGATGGGATGTCATCTGGGCGGTCTTTACGTAGATCTTCATCTGTTGGCAACGGTTGACCTGTGTAAGCATGCAGAAATGCTTCACATAGCAGTTCACTGTTCGTTGCATGGCGTAGGTTGTTAATTTGACGGCGTGTACGCTCATCGGTTAACACCTTTAATACTTTCAATGGAATTGAAACAGTAATCTTCTTTACTTGTTCGCTTTTCTTTCCATGCTCAGCGTATGGGCTAATGTATTCGCCATTCCAGTCTGCCATTGCGCACCTTCGTTATTGTTAGTCAGTAATTTTTGCAAAGTCTAATTTTAGCGGCTTTTAAGGCTACAAGCAAAGACATATAGACGTCTAGATGTGTTGACGTCTCAGTTTAACAACAGTAAAGTAGCGTGAATGGATTGTGAACGTGATGTATCAATGCTGATTGTGTAGATATATCGCATTCAAACTGACAAGTCACTATTGTTCTGGAAGGATACACTTATGAGCACCCACAAGCCTGCTACTATTGCGGTTCGCACTGGCATCGAGTCTGACACTCAACACCATGCCGTGGTTCCACCAATTTATCTTTCTACCAACTACGGTTTCCCTGCATTTGGCGAAGTGCCTAAATATGATTATACCCGCTCAGGCAACCCAAATCGCGGCTTGTTGGAACAAACTCTGTTTGAATTAGAATCAGGCAAAGGCGCGGTAATTACTAACTGTGGCACTTCCGCATTGAACTTGTGGGCAACCGCCTTTCTCGGACCTGACGATTTGATCGTAGCGCCGCATGATTGCTATGGCGGCAGCTATCGATTGTTTAATACCCGCGCGCAAAAAGGCGATTTCAAAGTTCTATTTGTTGACCAGTCCGATCCGGTCGCGCTTGCTGAAGCGTTAGCGCAAAAACCAAAACTGGTGCTGGTTGAAACCCCTTCTAACCCGCTGGTACGCGTGGTCGATATTGCGGCTTTATGTGAACAAGCCCATGCGGTTGATGCCTTAGTAGCTGTCGACAATACCTTTTTGACACCCGTATTCCAAAAGCCTCTGGAACTTGGCGCTGACTTTGTTATTCACTCAACCACCAAATACATCAACGGTCACTCTGATGTAATCGGCGGCGTTGTTATCACCAAAACTGAGCAACACGCAGAAGAGCTTGCTTGGTGGGGCAACTGCATTGGCGCGACGGGCACCCCATTTGATAGCTATATGACACTGCGTGGTCTACGCACCTTAGGCGCACGTATGCGCGTGCATGAAGAAAGCTCTCGCGAGATCCTTAGCTATCTGCAAAATCACCAAAGTGTCGGCACAATTTACCACCCTAGCCTACCGGAGCATCCTGGGCATGAGATTGCGCTAAAACAGCAATCTGGCTTTGGCTCGATGCTCAGTTTCGAATTCGCTGGCAGTTTTGAGCAGCTTAAAACTTTTGTTAGCGCGCTTAAGCTATTCTCTTTGGCTGAATCCCTTGGCGGTGTGGAAAGTTTAATATGCCACCCAGCATCAATGACGCACCGAGCGATGGGTGAAGCCGCCTTAGCGGAAGCTGGCGTATCTCAACAGCTGCTGCGCCTTTCGGTAGGGCTGGAAGATGTACAAGATTTAATTAGCGATTTAGAGCAAGCCTTTAATGTGGCAGCGGAGGACAACTAAATGAGCGTGGAAAGACAGCTGCACAAGTTTGGTGGCAGCAGTTTAGCAAATCCAGAATGCTACCGCCGCGTAGTCAATATTCTTAAAGAATACTCGCAGCAAGACGATTTGATTGTGGTCTCCGCAGCCGGCAAAACCACCAACAAGCTGATCGAGTTTATTGATGGCTTACACAAAGATGGTCGCCTTGCCCATGAAGCACTACAAGAGTTAAAGAAGTTTCAGACAGATTTAATCGAGCAACTGCTTGAAGGAGAGAGCAAAGAGCCGTTACTTGCTCAACTGAATGATGAATTTAAATTACTTGGTGAGCTGACTGCGCCACTGAGTGAAATCGAACAAGCTTGTGTATTAGGTCATGGCGAAAGCTGGTCTTCACGCCTGCTTGCTGCCCTGCTTAACCAAAATAAGCTGCCTTCTCGCGCCCAAGACTCGCGTGTATTTCTACGTGCTGAAGCAGGTACACAACCAGAAGTTGACCGCGGCGCTTCTTACCCACTACTCAAAGAAGTTCTCGCGCAACATGCTCATCACCGCGTGGTGATCACTGGCTTTATGGCGCAAGACAAACAAGGTAAGACTGTGCTGCTGGGTCGTAATGGTTCTGACTACTCAGCAACCGTGATTGGCGCACTCGCTCAAGTCTCTCGTGTGACCATTTGGAGTGATGTGGCTGGCGTTTACAGCGCAGATCCACGCCTCGTCGCTGATGCTTGCCTACTGCCACTACTGCGTCTTGATGAAGCCAGTGAACTTGCTCGTCTTGCTGCGCCTGTATTGCATAGCCGCACCTTACAGCCTGTCGCGCAAAGCACCATGGATTGTCATTTGCGTTGCAGTTACGAGCCTGAATCCGGCTCGACGCGTATTGAACGTGTGCTGGCTTCTGGTCGCGGTGCAAAAATTATTTCTTCACTTGATGAAGTGTTAATGATTGAACTGCACTTCTCATCAGGGCACGACTTCTTGCGTCTCTCTCAAGAGACGTTAGCTGGCTTAACCCGCGCACAGCTCGAGCCTTTGGCGTATGAAGCGCAAGATGATCAGCATTGCCTGCGCCTCACCTATACCGCAGAAATTGCAGGCGGCGCACTGAGCCATCTGCAAGATCGTGCCATCGAAGCCGAGATTAAGCTCAAAGAGGGCTATTCGATGGTGGCAGCAGTTGGCGCAGGGGTAACCAAAAACCCGAATCATTGCTACGGTTTCTACCAACAGCTGAAAAACGCCCCAGTAGAATTTATTTGCGAATCCGCCTCTGGGTTAAGTTTGGTTGCTGTCCTGCGCAAAACCGAGACCGATACGCTGGTGCAAGGCGTGCATAACCAACTGTTTCAAGCACAAAAGCGCGTCGCGATTGCCCTATGTGGTAAAGGCAACATCGGCAGCAGTTGGCTCAACTTGTTTGCAGAACAAAAACTGGAACTAGAAAAGCGTCGCGGGATGAACTTTGAATTGGTGGCGATCATTGATAGCCAAACCTATTGGTTTGACGCCAATGGTATCGATGCATCACAAGCCAATCAGCGTTTTGATGCCGAAGCGATTGAATACCAATCTGGCGAGTGGATCAAACGTTTAGGCGCGATTCAAGGCTATGATGATGCGGTGGTGTTAGATGTCACTGCCAGCCATGAACTGGCTGAGCGTTACGTCGAAATTGCAGAACAGGGGATGCACCTGATCTCAGCCAACAAAGTGGCAGGTTCTGCATCCAGTGAGTACTACCATCAAGTACAAGATGCGTTTGCCAAAATTAATCGCCACTGGCTATATAACGCCACCGTGGGGGCGGGTTTACCAATCAACCACACCGTCAGAGATCTGCGCGAAAGTGGCGATGAGATTGTCGCCCTATCGGGAATTTTCTCTGGCACCCTGTCTTGGCTATTCCAACAATATGATGGCTCGGTTCCTTTTGCCGATCTGGTAGATTTGGCTTGGCAACAAGGTCTGACGGAACCTGATCCGCGCAATGATCTCGATGGCTCAGATGTGATGCGTAAGCTGGTAATCTTGGCGCGAGAATCCGGTTTGACGATTGAACCAGGTGCTGTAAAAGTTGAAAGCTTAGTGCCAGAAGAGTTAGTCGATTTACCGCTGGATGACTTCTTAGACAATGGGCACATACTCAGCGAACTATTGGCAGAGCGACTGCGTAAAGCCCAGCGCGAAGATAAAGTGCTGCGCTACGTTGCTCGCTTAGAGAAAAATGGTAAAGCAACGGTAGGGGTCGAAGCGCTTACCCGTGAGCATGCGCTGGCAAACTTACTGCCATGTGACAACATCTTTGCCATCGAGAGTAAGTGGTATAAAGATAATCCACTGGTGATACGGGGACCTGGAGCAGGCAGAGAGGTCACTGCGGGTGCAATCCAATCTGACTTAAACTTGCTTTCAAGTCAGCTATAACTAAATAACAGGGGCGTGATGGGTAACTATCGCGCCCTTTTTGTATGTAACTACATTGCACTTAAGTAATTAACTTGAGATAGATTAATTATCAACTTGAATAAAATTCATAATCAGTTTGTTGACTTTAAACTCTATTCAATACATTCTGTGGACATATAGACGTCTATACTCAAGTAACCTCAAGGTGCGAGTTTCAGCGAGAATGACTTGGTTTGCAGACAAGACAACGATTTGAAGATCTAGTGGTTCTAAATCAAAAATCGTTAACGAAGTATGCGGACCAAGGCAACTCGCCCTTCGGGAGCATGTCACTGTCCCTATTTCTGCGTCAAGCAATTTGGCAATAGCCCGCTATTACACTGCATTGCTTTCCTTGATCTAGTAACAGTGACATTGCTCTGAATTCTGCACCTTGAAGTCACTTGAGTATAAGCATCAAAAGGAATTTAAAATAGCGAGTGGCAGAGGCAGCCACAGGGAGAGCAAGATGGGATACACACACGCCAGTCATATCGACGCTTTAAATCAGAATATTGCTGAATTATCGGACAATATTAATGTGTCATTTGAGTTTTTTCCACCGAGCAGTGAAAAGATGGAAGAGACTTTGTGGAATTCTGTCCATCGTTTAAAAACGCTCAAACCAAAATTCATTTCCGTTACCTATGGCGCCAACTCAGGTGAGCGCGACCGTACTCACTCAATCATCAAAGATATTAAGTCAGCAACCGGGCTTGTGGCAGCGCCACACTTAACGTGTATTGATGCGACCCGAGAAGAGCTGATTCAAATCGCCGATGATTACTGGTCAAACGGCATTCAAAGCATTGTTGCGCTGCGTGGTGACATTCCACTCGGTGGCGGTGCGCCAGATATGTATGCCTCAGATCTGGTTGAGCTATTAAAAGCACGTCATGACTTTGATATCTCAGTTGCAGCTTTCCCTGAAGTCCACCCAGAAGCAAAGAGCGCACAAGCTGATTTACTTAACCTAAAGCGCAAAGTGGATGCCGGGGCTAACCGCGCCATTACCCAATTCTTCTTTGATGTAGAGAGCTACCTGCGTTTTCGTGACCGCTGCGTCGCGGCTGGTATTGATGTGGAAATCGTACCGGGGATTCTGCCAGTTTCGAACTTTAAGCAAGCGTCACGCTTTGCTGCTCAGAATAATGTCAAAGTACCAGGTTGGATGGCAAAACAGTTTGAAGGGCTAGATGATGATCCGACAACACGCCAGCTGGTTGGGGCAAGCCAAGCGATCGATATGGTGCGTGTATTGAGCCGTGAAGGTGTTAAGGATTTCCACTTCTATACACTTAACCGTGCAGAGATGACTTATGCCTTGTGTCATACCCTCGGTGTTCGTCCGCGCTAACAACTCTGTCGTTGATAATTAACGTTTCTAAGGTCAGTGCTCGCTGGCCTTATTTGTCTACCGTTACTGTTTCCGATATCCGCTTTTGACCACCCATGATCCAAAAGCTGTTTGAAGCCATTCTAAGTTCAAGCTCTAAGCTCAAGTTCTAAACTCCAGATAGCAAAAAGGCCAACCTTTCGGTCAGCCTCTCTTCAGCTCTCAGCTCTCAGCTCTCAGCTCTCAGCTCTCAGCTCTCAGCAGCTTATTCTACTTCATCCATTTTGCCTAGTAGGCTACGGATGCGGTCTTGCCATGCAGCGTGCTCTTGTTGCATTTGCTGAGATTTTTGCTCAAGCTCTTCACGGCTTGTGCGTAGTTCTGTTGCTTCAGAAGATAGCTTTTCTTTTTCTTCTTTAAGCTCTTCAACTTCCATTTGAAGAAGTGCGATTGTATCTACTGCAGTTTGAATTTTTGCTTCTAGTTTTTCTAGTACTTCAAAAGACATCTTAGCCTACCTTTGATTTATTCGGTTGAAGTGAAGAACGCTTCACGTATTACCCTCATTCTACTTAGCACAGCCGAGAGACACACGCCCTATATTTGATATTGTGCGCTATTCGCGCAAAAAAGCACCAGTTACTGACATTTACCTAACTTTATCACTGAATGACTCCACTTAACTGCGCTGAATAGACGCAAAACTGAGGCGAGCCATGCATTGACGGTTAGGCTGACAGTGCTTCGGCAACCCACTTTACAGTGCTTTATTGATCAAATTCAATCTCTGCACGGCAAAAAGGCAAACGTTTTCTTTTTGATGTGGTAGAATCGCGCCAAAATTTAGTTCCTTCCATAAACCTATTTGGAGTCATCATGAAACGCGATTTAGCAATGGCATTTTCTCGAGTCACTGAAGGCGCAGCACTAGCCGGTTATAAATGGCTTGGTCGTGGCGATAAAAACGCTGCTGACGGTGCCGCGGTTGAGGTAATGCGCACCCTTCTCAATAAAACTGAGATCAGCGGTGAGATTGTGATCGGTGAAGGTGAAATTGATGATGCACCGATGCTTTACATCGGTGAGCAAGTGGGAACTGGTGGCGATGCGGTTGATATCGCTGTCGACCCTATCGAAGGGACGCGTATGACAGCAATGGGTCAATCGAATGCATTGGCTGTATTAGCTGCTGGCGAAAAAGGTAGCTTCTTGAAAGCGCCTGATATGTACATGGAAAAATTGGTGGTTGGTCCTGGTGCAAAAGGCTGCATTGACCTAAACAAACCACTGAAAGAAAACCTAGAGAACATTGCAGCTGCGCTAAACAAAACGCTGGATACACTGGTCGTAATTACACTGGCAAAGCCTCGTCATGACCAAGTGATTGCCGAAATGCAAGCGATGGGCGTGCGTGTATTCGCCGTGCCAGATGGTGACGTAGCCGCTTCTATCCTAACGTGTATGCCTGATAGCGAAGTGGACGTGATGTACTGCATTGGCGGAGCACCGGAAGGTGTGGTTTCTGCCGCGGTGATCCGCGCATTAGATGGTGACATGCACGGTCGTCTGCTGCCTCGTCACGAAGTGAAAGGCGATACCGAAGAAAACCGTATTTACGGCGCAGCAGAATTAGCTCGCTGTAAAGAGATGGGTGTCGAAGCTGGTATCGTACTGAAAATGGAAGACATGGCGCGCAGCGACAATGTGGTCTTTTCAGCCACCGGTATCACTAAAGGTGATCTGCTAGAAGGCATCACTCGCCAAGGTAATATCGCAACCACAGAAACTCTGCTGATCCGTGGTCGCTGCCGCACGATTCGTCGCATTAAGTCGATTCACTACCTGGAGCGTAAAGACCCAGAAGTACGCGACATCATTCTGTAATCGTTCGCGAAAAATTGAACAAGGATGGCTAAATGCCATCCTTTTTTATTTGTGTCGCTTTCCCAAACGGCTTGGCGTTACCGCTCAGTCAGCACAGTTAAACTTGATACAGGAATCGCTTAGCCATTATCTATGTCGATAATGATACGATTTTTCCCGGCTTTTTTCGCTTGGTAGAGCAGTTTATCAGCCGCGACAATACCCTTGCCTTGCCACACCTGCGCGGCGCTGATCATTTTGTTCATTTTATAAATGATTGCACCACCAGACGCCGTGACAGAAATCGTTTCATCACACAGGCGTATCTCCGGGGAGCTAATATCACTCTGCACTCGCTCAAGAACCAGTTGTGCTAATTCAGCCGTTTCACTGGTAATCGCGATCACAAATTCTTCTCCGCCAAAGCGAGCAATCAAATCACTTTGGCGTAAACTGGTGCTTAATAGCTTCGCCACTTGGCAGATGATGTCATCCCCAACTTGGTGCCCGCAGCTATCATTGATCGCTTTAAAGTTATCGATGTCAAATACCGCTATCGCCAAATACTGGCTCACTGGCAGATCTTTCAGTTTCGCTTCGAAACCGCGTCGATTGAGTAGGTTGGTCATTGGGTCCAACATCGCTAACTGTTTTAACTGCAAATGCGTGACTTGGGTATAGCGGAACCAAATAATACACAAAGCCAAAATGTAGAAAGAGATCAAAGCAATTAAACGTTGCCTCTCCACTTCAAAGATATGCCATAGGTGGATGCGTTTGGGCTCATGTACAGTTAGATATAGCCCCGTTTCTTTACCGTCCACCAGCACGGGCTGCGAATAGGTAAAACTAAACACATCCTTACTATTAGCGCCCTGCTCTTCAGTCAGCCGATAATCGCCAATATAGTTCTCGATTAAATGGTCCAAATCATTATCTATCGCTAGGACACCTTTGAACTGACCATCAACATAGATACCGCGAGTAATTGTCACGACACGCTTACCTGTCATGTAATCTTGATAGTCTCCGGTATAAATCACACTGTCGAAGTTTTCAGAGCAAGCAACGGTTCGTACCCAATACGGTCGGGTTGAAATCACTTTATCAAATGCATCACCTTCGATTGCTTGGGCAAAAGCTTTGGGCGAAGAGATGATGAACTTGCTGGTAGAGATGAAGTAGATCGATGATATGTGGCTAATACTTTTCGCAAAGTACGCCATGGATGGTGCGACAAATAGGCGTCGATACGCTTCCTGAAATAAAAGGGAGTGGTTATTACACATCTCTTTGGGTCCAGAGAACATAAAGTCGTACTCTTTGCCAGTATGCGATTTGCCACCAAAATTACAGGTGTCGCCGTTGAGCTTGATCGTATGGGGCAATACATAGCGATCATTTTGCAGCGGATAGAGTGACGTAATGCTGTAGTCCAAGGCGTTAATCACTTGGCTCGTGTCTTCCAGCAGCCTTTCTACTCGCTGTTTTTGTCTTTCATACTTCTGCTGCGACTCTTCTGCTGAATCAAGGACTAAAAAAGTCAGTATGATAATAAAAAGTGTTGTGATCCCTACAAACAGTCTTTTGTATCCTATTTTATCGTCGGTAATCACTAACTATGGCTCTACTTCTCGACTAAAACGAGCAACATTACTTAACCCGCTGTTTCTAAGAAACTTATATTTATGTATATAAGCCTGAAGTGCGGACACTAAAAAAGCCGAAGCATTTACTTCGGCTTTTTTTAATCAGCACTGGATGAGTCTCTATCTACTCAAGGGGCGGAGTGTATACTTTACAACCAACCCATTCAACGATTTTATAAATGAGACTATCACTGAGTGAGAGAGGATGATTACATCATGCCGCCCATACCACCCATGCCGCCCATACCACCCATGTCAGGCATGCCTGAATCTTTCTGTGGTAGGTCAGTTACCATTGCTTCTGTAGTGATCATTAGACCCGCAACAGAGGCTGCAAACTGTAGTGCACTGCGCGTTACTTTCGTTGGGTCTAGGATACCCATCTCTAGCATGTCGCCGTATTCACCTGTTGCTGCGTTGTAGCCGTAGCTGCCTTCACCCGCTTTCACGTTGTTCGCAACCACTGACTCTTCATCACCTGCGTTACGAGTGATTTGACGGATTGGCGCTTCCATTGCACGTAGTGCAACGCGGATACCAACGTTTTGCTCTTCGTTGTCGCCTTGTAGGTCAACAATCTTAGATGCTGCACGAATAAGTGCTACACCACCACCAGCCACTACGCCTTCTTCAACGGCAGCGCGAGTCGCGTGTAGAGCATCTTCTACGCGGTCTTTCTTCTCTTTCATTTCAACTTCAGTTGCTGCGCCAACTTTAATTACCGCAACACCACCAGCTAGCTTAGCCACGCGCTCTTGTAGCTTCTCTTTGTCGTAATCCGAAGTTGCATCTTCGATTTGTTGACGAATTTGCGCTACGCGACCTTGGATCATCGCTTCTTCACCCACACCGTCGATAATGGTGGTGTTTTCTTTCGTGATAGCCACGCGCTTCGCTTGACCTAGGTCTTCAAGAGTCACTTTTTCAAGCTCTAGACCAACTTCTTCAGAGATAACTGTACCGCCAGTTAGGATCGCGATGTCTTGCAGCATTGCCTTACGACGATCACCGAAACCAGGTGCTTTAACCGCAGCCACTTTCACGATACCGCGCATGTTGTTCACGACTAGCGTTGCCAGTGCTTCGCCTTCTACATCTTCTGCGATGATCAGTAGTGGACGAGAAGCTTTTGCTACTGCTTCTAACGTTGGAAGAAGTTCACGGATGTTTGAAACTTTCTTGTCTACAAGCAGGATGAATGGGCTTTCTAGATCAACAGAACCTGACTCTTGGTTGTTGATGAAGTAAGGAGATAGGTAACCACGGTCGAACTGCATGCCTTCTACAACATCAAGTTCGTCTTGTAGTGCTTGACCTTCTTCAACAGTGATAACACCGTCGCGACCTACTTTTTCCATTGCTTCAGCAATGATGCTACCTACGCTTGTATCTGAGTTTGCAGAGATTGTACCTACTTGCGCGATAGCTTTAGTATCTGCACATGGTACTGATAGCGTTTTTAGCTCTTCTACTGCTGCGATAACAGCTTTATCGATACCGCGCTTAAGATCCATTGGGTTCATACCCGCAGCAACAGCTTTAAGACCTTCGTTTACGATAGCTTGCGCAAGTACTGTTGCCGTTGTGGTACCGTCACCCGCTGCGTCGTTTGCTTGAGACGCAACTTCTTTAACCATTTGCGCGCCCATGTTTTGGAACTTGTCTTCAAGTTCAATTTCGCGCGCTACCGATACACCATCTTTAGTGATAGTTGGTGAACCAAAAGATTTGTCTAGAACTACGTTACGGCCTTTAGGACCTAGTGTTACTTTTACTGCGTCAGCTAGGATGTTCACACCTTCTAGCATTTTTACGCGTGCGTCATTACCAAATTTAACGTCTTTAGCAGCCATCTTTTATTTCCTTTATTCTGGTTTATCTGTTGTATGAATCAGAGTAAAAACTACTCAATGATTGCTATTACTCGACAATAGCCATGATGTCATTTTCAGACATGATAAGAACTTCTTTACCGTCGATTTTCTCAGTTTTCGTGCCGTAGCCTTCTGCGAAAATAACAGAATCACCAACTTTAACGTCCAAAGGTAGAACAGTGCCATTTTCTAGGATGCGGCCTTTGCCAACAGCTAGAACAACACCGCGAGTCGATTTTTCCGCAGCAGAACCAGTAAGCACAATGCCACCTGCAGACTTAGATTCAACTTCTTGGCGCTCTACGATAACTCGGTCATGTAATGGACGAATGTTCATCGGTCGTCTCTCCTGAAAATTTCCATGTGATTTGATAATTGCTTTAAAGCAACTTTAAAGCCTTGTGATAACGATATATGGGCAAAGGGAGTAAACCCAAGGGGAGATAGAGTGATTTTTGTGAGAAAGACAACAAAAAAGGGCTCAAAGAGCCCTTTAATCTGCCGTATTAAATCTATCGCCAATCAGAGAAGCGTTCATTAATGGAGATTACGTTCAGTTTAGCGGTTTTTTCTGGCTCTTTTGTCTCAAGTCCGCCTTGTAAACTTTGCTGAAACTTATGCACTTGCTTTCGCAGTTCTTGCATCAAGACAACGTTAACATGGTGAGGGTTTTTGCAGTGCCCAACCAATCGGTCAATATGGCTCTGTTGCGCCCAAAGCCGCGGCTGCATATCTTGTGAAGCACCTTGAATCATCTCTTGACACTTTTCGCGCTTAAGCTGTTCAAAGGCGGCTTCATCTTCCTGAGCAAGTTTGACTAACTCATCAAATGACGGCAATTGCTGCTGTTGTGGTAATTCCATCTTACCCTCACATAAACTGGCTGTTTATATTGAGCCTAGTTCATATCAGAGCAAATTTGTCCTCTAAAGATGTCTCACATTTAAGACGACTTAAAATTGAGACAAGATTGAGCCGACTAGATGCCTCTTAGTGAAATTTCGCCACCGATGTAAGTCTCAATGCCCTGCTCAGTTTCAATCAACACCCCACCCTGCTCATTAATGCCACGAGCAACGCCACTGACTTCTCGGTTACCCATAATCAATTTGATTTCACGTCCTAAGAAGTTATCTAAGCGATTCCAACGCTCAACAAACCCTTGCATGCCCGACATCTCGTATTCATTCAGGGCATTTTCAAGAGTGTTAATCAACTCAGCGGCAAGCTCATTACGGTCGATATCCTGCTCCGTGACCTCACTGAGGCATGACCACGGCTGAGTAATCCCTTGAGTATCACCTGCCATACGTAAATTCATCCCCATACCAATCACAAGGTGCGCAGCAGAACCTGCTTGCCCGGACATTTCGACTAAGATGCCTGCCAGCTTTTTGTCTTGGTAATAGAGATCATTCGGCCATTTAAGCTTGATACCTTCGATACCTAATTTCTCCATCGCTTCAACAATTGCGACACCCACCACTAGGCTCAAACCCATTGCGCCAGCCATGCCCGCTTCTAAGCGCCAGTACATAGAGAGGTAGAGATTGCAGCCAAATGGCGACACCCACTCTCGCCCACGACGACCACGCCCTTGGCTTTGATATTCCGCTAAGCAGACCGAGCCAGACTCTAAGCTATGAATGCGCTCAAGTAGGTGCTGGTTAGTCGAATCAATGACGGGAATTAGCGCTAGAGGAACATTGACCTTATCTTGCAGCCGTTGCTGATTAAGTAATTGCATCGGTTGAGCTAACTTATAACCTTTACCTTGCACGCTAAACACATCGACGCCCCACGCTTGAATGCCTTTGATGTGTTTGCTAACCGCAGCTCGCGAAATGCCAAGCTGCTCACCCAAGCCTTCACCTGAGTGAAAATTGCCATCAGCTAACGTATTTAGAATCGATAACTTGATTGAATGCTCTTTCATTTAACCCGTCCTCGCAGCGCTACTAGATTGGTTTCATGTTGCGCGCCCATAAAGCGTACTTCATGTTCAAGCTCAATTTGGTATTTTTGCCACACGGTTTGACGTACATGGTCTGCCAGCAAGACCACATCTTGCGCCGTTGCTTGAGCGCTATTCACTAGCACTAACGCTTGGTTGGGATGTACTTGGGCACCACCTTGCACGAATCCCTTCAAGCCACATTGGTCTATCAACCAACCTGCGGCGACTTTAACACCTTCTTCTACAGGGTAAGCCACCATATTAGGGTATTGCTCTAGCAGCGTTTGGTACTGCGCTTGTTCAATCACAGGGTTTTTAAAGAAGCTCCCTGCATTGCCCGTGACTTGTGGGTCGGGCAGTTTTTCCATACGAACTTGGCAAACTTGTTCAAAAATTTGTTGTGCAGTGACGGTTTCAACACTAAAAGACTGCAGCGGTCCGTAAGCAATACATGGCTGCCATGATTTTGCCAATTTAAAACCCACCGCCACGATGACGACTTTGCCAAACAGTTGATGTTTGAAAATTGAATCACGATAGCCAAACTGACACTCATCAGCCTGCATGCGACGAATGGCAAAAGTTTCTAAGTCGAGTACATCGACATACTCACAGACATCTTTGATCTCTTTGCCATAAGCGCCAATATTTTGAATCGGTGCAGAACCTACGCAGCCAGGGATTAGAGCCAGATTCTCTAAGCCAAAGTAACCCTGCTCAACCGACCATTTAACCAAACTTGGCCAATCTTCACCGCCAGCAACATGTAAATGCCAGGCGTGCTCGGTTTCGCTAACCTCTATCCCATGTAATTGGTTGATCATCACCAAGCCAGCAAAGTGTTCGGTAAACAGCATATTGCTGCCTTTACCCAACATCAGTTTAGGCAAATCTTGCCATTGTGGCGCTTGATAGACTTGCTGGATATCCTCAACAGAAGCGACTTCAACAAGTACGTCACACGTTTGTTCGATTGAGAATGTATGGTAGCTACGTAAGCTGGCGTTGGTTTGTATTTGCATGGGATTTAATTGCATCAGGCAAGTTTCGTCATTTACACTGCCGCCATTCTACATAGATATGACCGGATAGAGAATGCGCCAACTCAGAATAGAAACGCTGGATCCAATAAAATTGCCGCTAGTCGCGCGTTTATACAAAGCGCACTATCCTTCGGGTAAAGCCAAAAGTAATGAGTTGACCATTGCGGGTTACCTAGAGCATCAACTGGCGTGTGTGGTGCGTTTTCGTCCTATCGAGCAATATCACTTGCTCACAGGCATGTTAGTGGTGCCAGAACTACGTGAGCTGGGTTTGGGGCATCAACTGCTCAACCATTGCCAAACCGAAGTATGCAACACAAATACTTACTGTTTTGCTTATCCACACTTGGAAAACTTCTATCAGCAGCACGGTTTTGCCACTATTTCAGCGGATACACTGCCTAATAGCCTAAATCAGCTGTTTACGCGCTACACTGGAAGTGGGAAAGCCCTTATTCCAATGCACTATTTTGATAAGCAGAGCATTATTGCGTAGATAATTTATGAACTTTGCGCCATTTCTGGTAAATCCGTAGAGAGATTTGGTAGTATCCGTCTTCTGCTTTTTTGGCAGACGCTATTGTCGCCATTTTTGAGGTTAATCTTTCAATATGATCGCTAACAGGTATTCATTACAGCATCTTCCTACCCTTGCACAAGATCCAGAACAGTTTGAAGTTCTTTACGCTGCGGCAGATTTCCGCACTCGCTTAATTCAAGCAATACGTGAAGCTAGCAAGCGCATCTACCTTGTTGCCCTCTACCTAGAGGATGATGAAGCTGGTCGTGAAATTCTAAGCGAACTTTACCAAGCCAAGCAGAGAAACCCAGGTTTAGATATCAATGTTTGCGTAGATTGGCATCGTGCCCAACGTGGTTTGATTGGCGCTGAAGCGAGCGAAACCAACGCAAGCATGTACAAAGCTTTTTCTGATAAATACGAACACAAGGTGCCTGTTTATGGCGTGCCTGTACGTGGCAGAGAAGTGTTTGGTGTATTGCACCTTAAAGGCTTTATCATCGATGACTCGGTGATTTACAGCGGCGCAAGCTTAAATAACATCTACCTAAACTATCAAGATCGCTACCGTTTTGACCGCTACCATGTACTGCACAACCCTGATTTGGCAGATACTATGGTGCAGTTTGTGCAAAACGAGATGATTGCGCATCCAGCCGTCAATAACCTTGCCTGCCCGGCAAAACCAGAAACCAAAGAGATTAAAGCCAGCATACGCCAACTGCGTGCCTCTCTTGCTAAAGCGGCTTATAAATTTGATAGCCAACCGGTCTCTCCTGAGCAAGTCGCGGTGACACCGATTGTAGGCGTTGGCAAAAAGCGCAATAAGCTTAATCAAAGCATTAATAACTTGTTGGCATTGGCCAAAGATGAAATTTTCATCTGTACGCCTTACTTCAATTTCCCACGTAGCGTGGCTAAACAAATCAAACGTGCGATTAAGCGCGGCGTACGAGTAACCATCGTGGTCGGCGATAAAACCGCGAACGATTTCTTTATCTCACCAGAGCAAGAGTTTAAAACTATCGGTGGTTTGCCATACCTTTATGAGCGTAACCTACGTCAATTTGCGAAAGCCAATGAAGCGCACATTGCAAGCCGCCAGTTATCTATCCATCTTTGGAAGCATGACGCGAACAGCTTCCACCTAAAAGGTATCTGGGTTGATAAGCGTTACATGCTAATCACAGGTAACAACCTAAACCCACGCGCATGGAAACTCGACCTTGAAAACGCGATCATGGTGCAAGATGACTACAACCATCTGACTGAGAAGTTTGAAAAAGAAGTTGAGAACATTCTGCAGCACACCCAACTAATTTGCACCTACAAGCAGTTAGAAAAACTGGAAGATTACCCAGAAGTGGTGCAAAAACTGATGCGCAAGATCACCCGCGTAAAAGCGGACCGTGTGTTGAAGCAGATTCTTTAAAAATAGAACAAATATATTCGGATATTCAAAGTGAAGCGATTAATCCAAAATTCGGTCGTATGTCATGGACTCGGGGTCATTGGCACTGTAATTCTTATACATCTAATTACTGGTTGGAGAAGCAACTTACCGATTACTGCCGTAAATAGTTTATGGATAATTAGTGCTGCCTATATCTGTACGTCTTTAACTATCCCAAAGATAACTAATTATCTATTAGTTGATAGGAAATTTTACATTCTGCCTGTATTAGCTTCTATCTACGCAACGGCAATGGCCATAATCCTTCTACTACGCATAGATTACTCTAGAGAAGTGTTGATTTACGGTTTTAGCTTTCATCTGCTTTGGATGTATCTTAGCGCGTCACTTAGAGGTGAGCATTATAAAATCAAACTTAGCGCGATCAATAATTTTGAATATCAAGCTTTTCTGATGAAACATGCTCGCTTAGAAATAAATACACTTGAACACCTTACTTTACAAAGCGTGCATGGTGGATTAGTGGTTGATCTGCATGGTAATTTAACTGCCGAGCAAGAAAAATTTATTGCTGATTGCAGCATAAATAATATTCCCGTATTCCATTCAGAAAGCATTCGAGAAATGGTCGAGGGGAAAGTTCAAACCCAGCACCTTTCAGAAAATGCGATTGGAACATTGACTCCTAATCCAATATATCAAGCATTAAAGCGTTTTTGGGAATCATTATTAATTATTACAACTTTCCCACTCACACTACCGATAATGATAGTTACTGCGATCGTAATTAAGCTTGAAAGCCCAGGTAAAATATTTTTCACTCAAGAGCGCATAGGTCAAGGAGGGAAGCCTTTTACGATCTATAAGTTTCGTAGTATGACGAATAAGATGGAAGGAGCTAAAGACAAATTCGCAACTGAAGAGCAGGCGCGTGTTACTCGTATCGGTAGGTTTATACGCAAAGTTAGAATAGATGAACTTCCACAATTCTTTAATGTATTAAAAGGTGATATGTCTCTAATCGGACCTCGTCCTGAACAGGAAAGCTTTGTGAAAATGTTTGAACAGGAAATACCATTTTACGGATATCGACACATGGTTAAACCTGGCATTACAGGGTGGGCACAAACCGTTCAGGGTTATGCCGACTGTACTGACTCGACTAGAGAAAAGTTAGCTCACGATTTATACTATATTAAACATATCTCCTTCTGGCTAGATATGAATATTGTACTAAAAACGATAAAGACAATGTTGACAGGGTTTGGTGCAAAGTAAATGTATCAACACAATACAATATAAAAAAACAGCCTATTAGGCTGTTTTTTTTTCGACTGGCTAAATTTTTCTAGTGACACCTCTATACGCATAGTGCCTGAAATAATTGAGTGACTTTAACAATGGTAATTTCTCAACTTCACGATAAATCCGCCATTGATACTTAAGCACCGAAAGTTTATTTGAAGAAACAGTATTACGCCCTAGCCTATACCGAGCAAGAGGCTTCTCAAGTAAACCATAAGCTCTATCAATTTTTTTCAGTATATCTAACCACAATCCCATATCTTGTCGTTTCGCTACGTTAGGCATATATACTTTGCCCAATGCTTCACTATCATAAATAGCAGTCAAGCACCCTATTTGATTCGACTTTAAAATATCGTGATAAGTGAGTGACTCAGGAGGAACACGCTGTCCTAATACTTTACCCATAGTATCAACCACTTCATAAGAAGTATAAGAAAGGTAAACCTTATTTTCGAGCATGAAACGAACTTGAATCTCAAGTTTTTCTGGATGCCAAACATCGTCTGCATCCAAAAATGCAATAAATCGACCTCGAGCCTCGCTAATTGCTCTGTTTCTTGTTACTGCTGGACCAGCATTCCAAGATCTCTGTATAAATCTGATTTTTGGGTCGTCTTCTATCATTCTTGTAATATCAGAAGAATGTTCAATAGAAGATGCATCATCAACAATGATATGCTCATAGTCTTTAAAAGTTTGATTTTGAACACTAACTATGGTTTCCAAAAGCTTAGCATCGGGGTTGTAGCACGGAGTTATAATAGAGACTAATGGCATTGAATAAGACCCATTTCATTTATTATGTTTAAGATATAGTACTAAAATACTAGCAATATTCTTAAACCATGACCACTTGCTTAATGCTCTCAAAAAGTCGCATTAAGCAAATAAGCTTTTCACTTCATCGTAGATATGCTTTCTCTTCTTCTCTACGGATGTAGGAAGAATAAATTTATTATATGTGTCTATTTTTTGAGATAATACCCAAGGTTTTATATAGTTTCCACATAATTCACTAAGAATCAGTGCATGCATACGTCCTGAAAAAACAGAACCACTATCCAACACCAAAGACACATACTCTTCGAGTGGCGGAACTCTATCGATAAACCTTATTTCCATTCCTTCTTTTTTTTCTAACAGACGAATATAAACCTTATGGGATATATCAATATCCTCAGACGAAGTTGAACAAAAC
Organism: Vibrio ponticus; assembly: GCF_009938225.1. Lineage (NCBI taxonomy): Bacteria > Pseudomonadati > Pseudomonadota > Gammaproteobacteria > Vibrionales > Vibrionaceae > Vibrio > Vibrio ponticus. The sequence goes on along the minus strand of NZ_AP019657.1, from coordinate 3,056,232 downwards.
ACTACCGTGCTAACATTAAGAGATAAAATAGAATTTACCCACTTATCGATATACTCTGTTTCATTTAATCTTCGCTCAGAAAATTCTAATTCACTAAAATATCGTTTATATATTTCATAATTAGTCACTCCAACAATTAGCCTTCTTTTATTCTTAAGACTAGTGGTTGGGAGTGGATAAGCATATGCGCTGTCGAAAGTTACCGTGGATTCTATATTGAAATTATTTCGTAAATTATCTCTACTTACCTCATCCCTAACTAGCACTTTTTCAGAGAGAGAAAGTGTGCATCTAAACATTAACTTAGAACCAAATGAAAACTTAGAACCAACGCCTACGGAAACAAAGTAAATTGGTATTCGTCGAAATCGAGCGATTAAACTCCAAACTAATAAAGCGACAGGGAAATAACGATTATCTAAAATCAATTGCCCCCCACCAACTACCAAAGCATCATAATTGCCTTTCGTTAATAAAAAAACCTTACGAATGTTAGATAACCCCCACTTAATCCTGGATAATAAAACCCAAAACCAGTGATTTCTATTCGCTTTTTTATTAATTACTCTTTCTGTTGTTACTTTGAAGTGATTTTCATTATTTGAAACAGAGTCAGACGATCTACATCGAGTCAAATCTATCTGTTTTACTTTTAAATCCAGAGAAGATAAACAATGGAACAACCCCTTATTCAAGGCCTGGTCTCCAATGTTGTCTGAAGACCCTTCGTTAACCAGAAGTATGTTATTCAATTAATTTACCCCACTGTATTCTATATTCTTTCGCACTATTTTTTAGTGAAAAATGGTCACATATATGTTGATAAGCCAACTCTACATCAATACTTGATAGAGCGTTTTTTATTTCGTCAGCAGTTAAAACTGTAGAGTCATCCAAAATACAGCCAAATCGCTCATCAATTATTAACTCATCAATGCCAGGACTTCGTCGTACGACAGCCTTACAGCCCAAATACATTGCCTCTTTAACAGCATTAGGAAGGCATTCACCGGGTTTATTTGATAGCAATAATAATACCTCACAAGAAGCCATATGATTAAACATTGTTGATTGCTTAACATGCCCATAAAATATTACTTTTTCTTTTATTTTCAATGAACTAACCAAAGAAGCTAAACGCTTCTTCTCCGGTCCATCCCCAAAAATCCAAAGTTCAGCATTGTCTTCGGTACTAGTGCATCTTGAGAACAATAAAATTGCATCATCTATATTTTTCTCATTTATCAATCGACTGGACAGGCACCACCTTGATCTCACTTTTTCTATACTCTTAAGTGCCGAATAAGTAGAAGTGTCTATACCACGATAGATTACAATTGGGTCCACATCACTACATAGCTTTCTAATTTTCGCCACATTCGAAACGCTATGTGTGAATACACGATCAACTTTGGATAATAATAATTTCGTCACTCCCAAAGATTGAACAAGGTCATATGCACCTAAAAACATAGTCAATTTTTTTGATGGCAACTTTTTTTTATATAGTAAACCACACAATGATGGAGTGTGCCCCCAAAAAAGATGTACAATATCGTAATTACTGCGACTCAAATTCCTATACAGAGAGATTGATGGCAAAATATAAAAAATACATTTAGCTATGTTAAAAAAACCACTCTCATGTTTGATTATTAGAAATAAAAGATAAAAAAACGACTTTACATCGAAAATTGAAATTAAATTTTCAGTATAAGATGGATAATATAGTTTAACACTCCCTAAACCACGTTCTTTAAGTAGTTCTATCTGTTTCTTGCTTGGACGCTTTAAAGAAAACACATCAGCAATCGAATCCACTTTATTCATTGCTTTTACATCTAAACAAGCAAACGTCTCTGAAAACTGGGGGAACAATGTAAATATATATGCAATTTTCAATAGATTAACTCTCGCACTTTATTAATAAACTGACTTCCATCAAAACTCTTGGCATACCCATACATGTCATGTTTTGACAAATAAACATACCTTTCTTCTAAGAGGATTCTAACCAGTTCATTTTCATTATTAACCAAAAAACCAGTCTGACCATTAACTATAGCCTCTTTTGCCCCATACCTATTGAAACCTATTGAAGGAATTCCTGCTAAGTTAGCCTCTAAATAAACCAAACCAAATGACTCTTTAAATTCAGACAATAATATCATACAAGATGATTTTGAATAAATTGCATTTAGACATGATCTATCAACCTTACCGAGAAAAGTTACGAACCTAGAAACCTCGCTTTCTTCTACTAGAGTTCTAAATTCATTTAAATACTCACCATCGCCAACAACTAACCAATGCCAATTTAAACAACCTAACTTCTTTAGTTCAATCAATGAATTTAAAACTCGCTCATGCCCCTTCCCTCTAACAAGCCTACTTGCAGTTATATATATGCGTTTATTTTTAATCTTATTAAAAATAAACTTAGTATCGACATCAACTTCATTAACACTGTCAACATTACCAATTGGTGTATAATCAACATCAATTACTAATCCTGACAATTTATCGACGGTTAACATCTTTTTTCTCATATACTTGCTAACCGCAACTCTTTTTATGCAATGATTTATAGCTCGTGAGTAAAACTTTTCATACCCAATAACTCTCCGAAAAACATTTGGAGACATGTATATTCTTTCCGGCTCACTCCCATGGAAAAAACAAATACATTTACTAAGTAATTTTTTAGAAAAAAACAGACCAGCAAAGAAAATTGATGACGAATCATTGAGGATAATCAAGTCGTAGTTAATAAACTCTTTGAACTTTATAAAACGCAAAACCCCGGGTAGAAATTTAGATGATGGCATTCTTTTAATGTCAAATTTGAAAGAACATTTACCCTCAATTCCTTCAATGTATTCTGTTAATACTGTGACGTGAATGTTAGCTTCATTACTCAATAACTTCGCATACTCAAATGCAGCAGAACCAGCTCCACCGACGAAAGGTGGAAATTCGCGAGAGAAAATTAGAATTTTTTTACCATGCTTTTCCAAAATATGTCATCACTTTAATAGATAATACAAGTATTTAATTTTCTCAACGCTCAAGCTTTTAGCGTATTTAATTTTTTCAAAAAAAGAAGGAACAACCCTTAAATAAGCCAACCTCCTGCAATGGAATTTATAATCATTTAGAGACTTAATGACTTCCTTATTACTAAATGAGTTGGTGATATTATTGCCATGTCTTCGGTAGAGTGAACGAGAAACATCAGTATATTTTATCCTCCCAAACTCCAATGATTTTATATAGAACAACCATTCACCGTAATTTCGATAACTCTCATCCCAACCACCAACCCGATTAAATAAACTTGTTCGGTGAATCATTCCGCAACTATTAATGAAGTTATCTATTGACAATTCAAATGCACAATTAAGTGTTTTTTCAAATTGAATATCATCACTTTTTTTCATCAGACCATGTTTATCATCCATATCAATATAAATACTATTGCAATGAACGCTAACCACATCAATCTCAAATTCATGCAACATTAATTCTACATGCCTACTTGGAAGTATGTCATCATGACCCAAGAGAATAAAAAACTCGCCTGACGCCAATGACATTGCCTTATTGACACTTTTAGATATACCGCAATTAACTTCGTTATATATAATTTTAACTTGCCCTTCATAAGGCTTAATTGTTTCTCTGGATTTATCTGTTGAACAGTCGTCAATAAGAATAACTTCTATATTTCGATAAGTCTGATTCAGACAAGAATCAATTGTTTTAGCGATAAACGAACTACCATTATATAGTGGTATAATAATACTAACCTTTTCGTTCAAACTCATCTAACCTTATATCTAAACAACGCACACATAGTAATAGCGTGCATTATAACTGTAATTAAAAAAGAATAGAGCACTCCATTCAAACCCAATTCACCTACAAAAACAACAGTTAAGAAACACCAAAGCAATGAAAATAAAATCTCTGTTGACACAGTATACTTTATCATTCCTTTTGCCACTAAAACGTAGCCAAATAACCATCCGAAAACTTTTATATTTATCCCTATCATTTGAAAAAGAAATAAATCTCTTAATTTATCAAACTCATTTGTATATAAAACAAGGATGATATAGTCCCTTAACAGATACATAATCATTGTCATACAAATAGTTAGCGGCATGATTATCTTAACTGCATCATATAATTCTCTAGTTATTTCTTTTTTATTATTAATCTTTGACAATGTAGGTAATAAGTATGTAGACAACGAGGTAGTAATCAACGAAAGTACGACTTGAGACAATGCCCATATTGCTTGCCAATTTCCTGCTGCGTTGGGTGACAAACTATCGATTAAATAATTTCGTATAAATAAAATAGAACTATTAGATGCTGCAATAGAGGTGAAGGTAAGTAGCGCAAAACCAAACAAACTCTTATACTGAGCTAATTCGGGCTTATACTGAAAATATTTAGTACTAAACCACTTTTGTTTTCTTACAAAAAATATGGTGATAAAACAAACTACAGATTGATTGGTAGCATAAGCTAACAATGCACCATTAAGACCATATGAATAACTAAGGAACACAACCAAAAACAATGAAACCACACTGAGTGATATGTTCAGGAATATATACATCTTTATTTCCTTCATCCCATTTAGAATGGCCAAAATGAAGGAATTTATTACAAAAAATGGCAATGAAAAAGCGAGCGCGCGGAATACAAAAGCATAACTAACTTCGCCTAATAAGATCTTTGATATTTCATTTGAAAAAAAATAAAACACAACAAAGAATACAACGCACAAAATGAAAACAATTTTCACTCCTGCCGACCATATTTTATATCGCCGCGCATCTTCATACTCTGCCGTATATTTTGTAACTGCAGTTTTCAAGAAGTCACCACATATCAACATAGATATGTTAATAACATTTTGAAGTTGCCCTATTACCGCAACACCACTTGGACCAGAAAACACCGCGATGGTTTTAGTTATAATAAGACCGCAGGCAATTCTTATGAACGTCGACACCCCTGACAACATCGATGTTTTAAGCAAGTTCATAACGTTCTGATCACTGTTGCTGGAACCCCGGCAGCTACTACATTGCTTGGAATTGACTTAACGACAATACTACCACTTCCTATAGATGTATTTTTACCAATTCTAACTCCTTTTAAGACAGTTACATTATTACCAATAAACACATTATCTTCTATGTGTACATCTGCTCTTTTTGTATTCCCACCAGTTAGTCGACCAGATGGACTAATATCATGAAAATCCGAATTTGAAACTTGGAAGTTCAACCCTATAAGACAGTTACTACCAATAGAAATGCTACCGCCCTCAGCAACAATAGAACAATTATTATTAATAAAAGTACTATCTCCTATTCTTATCAGACTATTTGCATTTCTTGACTCGATATAACCATAACCTGAAAAAAAGAATGGAGAACTTTCCACTCCAAATTGAATGTTATTGGAAAAACAGAAATTACCTTTCCCTTTTATCAGAACTGGTTGGTTTGCAATAAATTCATACTGTCTTTCTGACATGAACTTATACATTAAAACTCTAATTTTTTTTGTAATTGCCAATATCAATATTCTAATCTTAGCCATCAACCTTCGAATCCATTTACAATATCAATTATACTCATTACATCCGATTCATTCATTGTCGGATCGATTGGTAATGATAATATTTTTTCATGTATACATTCTGTAATCGGTAACTTAACAGAATTTAGCTCTGAATATGCTTGCTGTTTATGTGGAGGTATCGGGTAGTGCACTAATGTTTGAACTCCATTAGCATTCAGATAATTTATCAACTCTGTTCGACTCTCCGTTTGTATAACAAAAAGATGCCAGACATGACTCATTGGTTGTAAATATACGGGCAATGTTATACGTTTATTTACTATTTTAGTTAGATAGTTATCCGCAATTTCTCTTCGTCTGTTTGTTTCATAGTCAAGATATTTAAGCTTGACTCGAAGCATAGCTGCTTGTATTTCATCAAGTCGGCTATTAACGCCCTTGTATAAATTTTCATACTTCCGGTGAGAACCATAGTTTCGCAATGCTAGAAGAACTCCCGCTAACTCTTCATCGTTCGTAGTTATCGCGCCAGCGTCGCCCAACGCGCCTAAGTTTTTTCCTGGATAGAAACTAAAACCCGAAGCATGTCCCCAATTACCACATTTTACACTTTCTATTTCTGCACCATGAGACTGAGCACAATCTTCCAATACCAGAAAGGATCTTTCTTCCGCTAGTCTCATAATTTCTGGCATTGGAGATATCAGCCCATAGAGATGCACAGGCAAAATAACTCTAGTTCGACTCGTTATGGCTTTTTCAATTGAGTCTTTAGTTAAGTTATAAGTTTTAGGATCAGGTTCCACTAAAATGGGCACAAGTTCATTTTCAGTGATCGCGAGAATACTAGCAATATAAGTATTTGCTGGAACTATAACTTCATCTCCTTGCTTAATTTTCCCCATTTCCTTCCAAGCTCGAAGAGTTAGAGTTAGTGCGTCTAGTCCATTTGCAACACCTATGCAATATCTACTTCCGCAATAAGATGAAAACTCTTGTTCAAATTTAGATAACTCTTCCCCCATAATATACCAACCAGAATCAATAACTCTAGAGCACGCTAACTTCAATTCTTTGTGATACTGAGCGTTAATACTTTTTAAATCTAAAAATGGAATTTTCATATTTTTAACTCATAAAAATCGTGGACAATCGTTCTAGCACCAAAGCCTTCTTTTTGTGCAATTAATCCAGTATTTAAAAATCGACCTTGTTCTTCATTTGATATTCCGAAATCAAAATACCGCATATCGACAAATGTCTTATTAATTAGTTCATCTAAAACTAAATCTAGCGCCCCTATATCTCGACCCACTGAGTTAGATGCAAGATACTGACAGTGAGCGACTTCATCCGAAATGTAGATTAACGTACCTGCAACAATTTCACCATCATACTTCGCGACAAAACATCGAATGTTTTCAGGAAATTTTTGTTTAAGCCCTTCTATTTCATCAATACTGTGTACTGGTGTTGCATTGTGATTTTTTTCAAGTACGTTCGTGAGCATTGACCAATAACGATTCAATTGCTCAACTTCTTCTACTATTACATTTAGCTTTCTTGCTTTATTAATAGTTCTAACTCGACGCTTTTGATAAGGGATTCTATCTCGCATATTAATTGCAACTGAACTGTCTCTTCTTATTAATTGTGCATCATGTAAAAAGAGAGCATACAACTCCTCATCACTTGGTTTTGTTTCGTATATTCTTGGTATACATTTATATATCAAACTAGATATTTTATTTTTAGCAAGGTAATCAACAATGCAATCAAATATATTTATTACTAACTCACATGTTGCATTATCATCAACAATTAACCCACCAAAACTTAAACCTTGATGGCTATACAGAACAAAATCTCTTTCATTAGCCGGTAGTAGCGCTATTATTCTATTTTTATTGTTAAAAAAAACAAGAGAGTGGTCTAAAAATCTATCCTCATGGTAATCCATATAGTTACGATTAAACATAAAGTGTTTTTTTTTGCCACTATTGACAAAATTATTCCACTGCTGTTCTATATCCTTAGAATACCTAACTACTTTAATCATAATCGAGTACCTATCTTAAATGTCTCAATGTTAAAGTTTACTTCATCATTATGAAATTTAGATACTACTAAGTATCCATCTAAAACTTTAATCCAAATTCCATCGCTATCTATGTTTACTATTCGCCCTGTAGTCATTAAGTTTTCACTTTTCACTAGTTTTGCTTCAACAATAAATAGTTTTTTCTCTTCATATTCAATATAGGCTCTTGGATATGGTGGTGACAATGCCTTCAAAAACCTACTAATGCGCTCCACACTCCAGTCAAAACCAACTTTACAATCACTTAAATTTCGTTTGCAAACCCAAGATGCTTCACTTTTGTTTTGAGGAATTGGAGATATGTTCCCATTGAGATATTTAATAATTATATTGGCTAGATTATTTTCAACATGATCATTAAATGTTTCAACCACCTCTGTAGCTGTTTGACAGTCATAATCAATACAATGCTGATATACAATATCACCATCATCAATATTTTCATTTACTTCATGTATAGTATAACCCAACTTTTTTTCACCATTAATAATCGCCCATACAACAGAGTGCATTCCTCGATACTTTGGCAGGAGGGAGTAATGGATATTGACAAATTTGTTTTCAGCCAAGTCTCGATTATTAATAATAGGCTTGTAACCAGAGCAAATTATCAGATCGAAGTTTTTAGCGTTAAAACTATCGACTAGCATTTCATTATTATCAACCAGCTTTTTTAACTCTTCATCTCGGGTCAATAAAAACAAATTAATTCTTTCACTCTTCATTGCTTTATAAGCAGAAATAGCACCCCAGCCATCTCCAGCTATGCATATGTTTTTCATTTCGAGACCACCTCTAAAAACTCATCATAATTTCGAATATAATCACTTTCTAAATAAAGATGGCTTGCTAGCACTACTAAAATACAATCATCCGTAAAATCATGCATTTCATGCCATTGAAAAACATCAATTAATAAACCTTTATTTGGCGAGTCCAATTTTACTGTTTTTCTTGACTGACCATCATCCATTAAAATATTACATGATCCATTTAGACATATGGCTACTTGACGAGTTTCTTTATGAGCATGAAACCCTCTTGATATACCATTTTTTAGGTCAAATAAGTAATATACACGCTTAATATCAAACGGTATCGTCTTACAACTTTCTAAGGCAACTAACGTACCTCTTTCGTCTGTGAAATTAGGAAAATCTATCAAGTGAATAAGCTTATTCATTTATGAATCCAACAAAGCTAAAAGATATTGCCCATAATCATTTTTTTGCAACTGCACCCCGGCATTATAAAGTTCAGAATCACTTAACCATCCCTGCCTCCATGCAATTTCCTCTAGGCAAGCCACTTTAAGCCCTTGTACATGCTCTATCGTCTGTACGAATGATGAAGCTTCATGAAGACTGGAATGAGTGCCTGTATCAAGCCAAGCAAAACCTCTACCTAGTAACTCCACGCTCAATGAACCATCCATTAAGTACATTTCATTTAAAGTCGTAATTTCCAATTCACCTCTTTTTGATGGTTTTACTTTTTTGGCGAATTCAACTACTCGATTGTCATAAAAATACAACCCTGTCACAGCATAATTCGACTTCGGCTTAGCCGGTTTTTCCTCTATCGAAATTGCTTTCATTTGGTTATCAAACTCAACAACCCCAAAGCGCTCAGGATCTTTAACCTGATATCCAAACACTGTTGCACCACTTTGTCTCTCTGAAGCTCTGATTAAAATTGGAGTAAATCCCTGACCGTAAAAGACATTATCTCCTAGGACTAAACATACATCCTCATCTCCTATAAAGTCTTCTCCAATGATGAATGCTTGAGCTAGTCCATCTGGATTCGCTTGAATTTCGTAGCTCAATCTAATGCCAAAATCCGATCCGTCCCCTAATAATCGAATAAAATGAACCTGATCTTCTGGAGTTGTAATGATTAAAATATCCCGAATACCCGCCAACATTAAAACGGAAAGAGGGTAATAAATCATTGGCTTATCGTAAACAGGTAATAACTGCTTAGAAACACCCTTCGTTATAGGATACAATCGGGTTCCAGACCCCCCAGCAAGAACTATTCCCTTCATTTGATATTATCCTCATTACAGATACCTAAACGCTCTCCTGCATAAGAACCATTTCGAACTCGACACCACCATTCCTGATTATTTAAATACCATTGAACTGTTTTACGGATACCTGATTCAAAAGTCTCCTCAGGCTTCCATCCCAACTCTCGTTCAATTTTAGACGCGTCGATAGCGTAACGAACATCATGCCCAGGTCGATCTTCTACATGGATAATCAAATCCGTATAGTTTGCAATACCCTCGGGTTTCTTAGGGACAAGTTCCTCTAGTAGAGAACAAACTGTTTTCACTACCTCTATATTTGACTTTTCGTTATGTCCACCTATGTTGTAGGTTTCGCCAATACACCCTTTACTAACAACCTTGTAAAGAGCTCTCGCGTGATCTTCAACATATAACCAGTCACGGATTTGATTTCCACTCCCATAAACTGGCAAATGTTTACCTTCTAGAGCATTCAGAATCATCAATGGAATTAACTTTTCAGGAAAATGGTATGGTCCATAGTTGTTAGAACAATTAGTAATTATGGTAGGTAAACCATAGGTACGATTCCATGCCCTAACCAGGTGATCACTTGAAGCTTTCGACGCAGAATAAGGGGACGACGGAGCGTATGATGTGGACTCTGTAAACAGTTCATCTGTATCCTCTAAATCGCCGTAGACTTCATCCGTTGAAATATGATGAAAAAGAAATGATTGCTTCTTGTTCTCACTCAATGAAAGCCAATATAATCGCGACGCTTCCAATATATTATAGGTACCGACGATGTTTGTTTCTATAAACGCTGCGGGGCCATCTATCGAGCGATCGACATGCGATTCTGCAGCCAAATGCATAACCACATCAGGTTTGTACTTTGTGAATATTCTTTCTAATTCACTTCTATCACAAATATCAACCTTCTCGAAAGTATAACGCTTATTATTATCAATACCATGTAGAGACTCTAAGTTACCGGCATATGTCAATTTGTCGATATTTACAACTTCATCATCAGTGTTATTGATAACATACCTAACTAATGCTGAGCCTATAAAACCAGCCCCACCAGTAACCATAATTTTCATGGATAGCCCTTACAGTAAATGCAATAAACCATAGCATTGAAAATCTCGAAACTAATGGCCTATTTGAAATATTCAAGACGTTTTAGTTTACTAAAAAGACCTTAGAGAAGCGACCAATTCATTGCCACTTCTACCCAGAGCTAGATTTCAACCATAACCATAGCAATTTGTGCAAGGAAGTTTGAATGATATACTCAAGTTAGTTACATCCGCATACTTTAGGAACCTATATGATCATCGTAACCGGCGGCGCTGGCATGATTGGCAGCAACATCATCAAAGCACTCAACGAGAAAGGCATCAATGACATCTTAGTCGTTGATAACTTAAAAAATGGTAAGAAATTTCAAAACCTTGTCGATCTTGACATCGCCGACTATATGGATCGCGATGATTTTCTAATGCAAGTCATGGCTGGGGAAAACTTTGGGCCAATTGAAGCGATTTTCCATGAGGGCGCTTGCTCTGCGACTACCGAGTGGGATGGCAAATACATCATGCTCAACAACTACGAATATTCAAAAGAACTTCTTCATTACTGCTTAGAGCGTGAGATTCCCTTCCTTTATGCTTCATCTGCAGCAACCTATGGTGAAACCGATACCTTTATTGAAGAAAAACAATATGAAGGTGCATTGAATGTTTACGGTTACTCAAAGCAGCAGTTCGACAACTACGTTCGACGTATTTGGCAAGATGCTCAAGAGCATGGCGAAGAACTTTCACAAATTACCGGTTTCCGCTACTTCAACGTTTATGGTCCGCGTGAACAACACAAAGGTTCAATGGCATCGGTTGCCTTCCACCTAAATAATCAGATGAATGCTGGCGAAAATCCGAGACTTTTTGCAGGCAGTGAACATTTCAAGCGTGATTTCGTCTACGTTGGTGATGTATCAGCAGTCAACCTATGGTTCCTAGAGCACGGTATCTCTGGTATTTTCAATCTTGGCACAGGGCAAGCAGAGTCATTTAATGAAGTTGCAAAAGCCGTTATCAACTATCATGGCAAAGGTGAAGTTGAAACTATTCCTTTCCCTGAACATTTGAAAGGGGCTTACCAAGAGTACACTCAAGCTGATTTAACTAAGTTACGACAAGCTGGATGCAATCATAGTTTTAAAACTGTTGCCCAAGGCGTTGCCGAGTACATGGCTATTATCAATAAATAACTGCCATTTAAATGTAATTTTTTGAGGATATTGTGGTGAAAATTGCCATTGCAGGTACTGGTTATGTTGGGCTATCAAATGCCATGTTGCTAGCTCAAAATAATCAGGTGGTTGCACTTGATATTATTGCGGAAAAGGTTGAGATGCTAAATAACAAGCGCTCTCCTATTGTTGACAGTGAGATCGAGAGCTTTCTTACAAACAAAGAACTTGACTTTACAGCCACCACTGACAAACAAGTGGCATATGAAAATGCGGATTACGTAGTCATTGCAACCCCAACAGACTACGATCCTCAAACTAACTACTTCAACACCTCATCAGTTGAAGCGGTTATCAATGATGTTATGCAGCTAAACCCATCTGCAACCATGGTAATAAAATCAACCGTACCAGTGGGTTACACGGAAAGAATTAAACAGGAGCTGAGCTGTGACAACATTATTTTCTCTCCTGAATTCTTGCGCGAAGGTAAAGCGTTGTATGACAATCTATATCCATCGCGAATTATCGTAGGCGAACAGAGCCAACGCGCAGAGATCTTTGCTCAGCTATTAGTCGAAGGGGCCGAAAAGCAAGACATCCCGGTGTTATTCACTAATTCTACGGAAGCCGAAGCGGTTAAGCTATTTTCAAATACTTATCTAGCGATGCGAGTAGCATACTTCAACGAATTGGACTCATACGCTGAAGCTCATAACCTCGATGCTCGCCAAATTATTGAAGGTGTTGGACTCGATCCTCGTATCGGGAACCACTATAACAACCCTTCTTTCGGTTACGGCGGTTACTGTTTGCCAAAAGATACCAAACAGTTACTGGCGAACTATCAAAAGGTTCCAAATAACATCATTGGTGCAATTGTTGACGCGAACCGAACTCGAAAAGACTTTATTGCTGACTGTGTGCTCAAACGAAACCCGCAAGTCGTAGGTATCTATCGCTTAGTGATGAAAGCGGGTTCAGACAATTTCCGCGCGTCATCAATTCAAGGAATTATGAAGCGCCTTAAAGCCAAAGGGGTGGAAGTGGTTGTCTATGAACCCGTGTTACAAGACTCAGAATTCTTCCATTCTCGTGTAATCAAAGATGAGTCTGAGTTCTTTGATATTTGTGACACCATCGTATCCAACCGAATGTATCCAGAACTCGAATCTGTCGCTAATAAGGTATATACCCGAGATCTGTTTGGCTGCGACTAGATATCATATATTCCTCACTTTAGAGATGGGGTTATCCTACCCTATCTCTCATTGCGAACTTCCCTTTCTCATATATCTTTGACTGAAACAGCAAACATTGCGTGATACACTAGTGTGTATCAAATTAGACTAACTTTTCGCGCGAAGCGCCTATTGAGCAATATATGTCTACACCTCCACGCAATGACTTTGATGAAAAAGCCTACAACCCCAAGTTTGCATGGCACTTTTTAGCCCCCAAATATTGGCTAACTTGGTTAGGCGTACTGTTTGCACTACCAATTGCACTTTTACCCCTATCTTTCCATCGCTGGTTAGCTACCAAAGCAGCGAATAAACTATCTAAAGCAAAATCAGGTCCAGCCCACCGCGCACGAGTTAACTTTGAATTATGTTTCCCTGAGTTAAGCTTCGCTGAACGCGAGAAAATGGTTTATGACACACTTTTTACTTCCGGCGTTTTTTTACTTCGCTTTAGTCTACTGAGTTTAAAGTCTAAGTCATGGTTACAAAGCCAATGCGACTTTGTAAACAAAGAGAACCTAACAAAACTGACTAACGCTGGTGAAAAGGTCATATTACTCGTACCACACTCTTGGGCGATCGATATTCCGGCAGTGATGCTGGCATCGATGAATTTACCTGTTTCAGCAATGGCAAAAAAACAAAAAAACCCGGTTACGGATTGGTTGATGCACAGACAGCGAGTCCAATATGGTGGTCGTGTATACGAGCGCTCTGGCGGGATCAAACCATTTATCAAGTCGGTTAAAGATGGCTACCTCGGTTACTATTTGCCAGATCAAGATCATGGTGCTGAATTGAGTGAGTTTGTTCCCTTTTTTGCTACGACTAAAGCAACACTGCCCGGTTTGAGTAAACTCGCAAAACTCTCTAAAGCAAAAGTCGTCCCGCTATTTGCCTCAATTAATACTGAAACAGGTCGTTATAGTCTAGAGGTTCTGCCTGCGTTAGATATTCAAACGTCAGACTATGATGATGCTCGAGCAATGAACCAAGCAATTGAGCACTTTGTTCAGCCAAAGCCAGAACAATATATGTGGATATTGCAATTGCTTCGCACTCAAGAAGATAACAGTAACTACTACAACCTATTCAAAGAACGCTACAACAGTGACTGGAAAATAAAATAATGAAGGTATTTGTCGTTAGCCTTTCTCGTTCTAGCGAAAGAAGAGCAAGAATGCTGTGTCAGTTGAGTCAGCAAGGCATAAACTTTGAGTTTTTCGATGCAGTTGATGCTTCTCAAGTCGATTTCAAAAACTCAGATAGAGCTGTTCCAGAAATCACAATAAAACGCAAAGGATATGAACTTAGAGCGGGTGAACTAGGCTGTTTTTCCAGCCACTATATGCTTTGGCAAGAGTGTATTAAATTACGAGAGCCAATCCTTATTTTAGAAGATAATGTCGATATTCAACCGAATGTCAAAGAAGTAATCGAAGCTATCCGCCCCCTCGTGGATCGTTATGGTTACATTAAGCTCTCTGCTACTCAACCGAGCAAGTTTACCCCCATAGAAACAATTGATTCGCAACATGAACTAGGGCAATACGCAAAAAAAAGCTGTGGTACCACCGCCTATGCTCTAAGTCCTGGTGCGGCAAAAGCGTTTATCGAAAATGCATCAACTTTTATTGAGCCAGTAGATGACTATATGGAAAAACCTTGGCGTCACGGAGTCAAGACTTATAGTGTAAGCCCATCGCTATTCGAAAGAGCAAACATCAACTCAACGATCAGTAGCGATACAACCAAGCGTAAAGAGAAGAAAAAATTATCGCTGTTACATAAGGTCTATATTGAACTCTATCGTAGTTACGAATCGGTAATGAAGAAAATATACTGGACGCACAACCATGAATAAAATCTTAATTATTGGTCCATCATGGGTCGGTGACATGGTGATGTCACAATCACTTTATATCACGCTAAAACAGCTATACCCTGCGTCTCAAATTGATGTGCTTGCACCAGGTTGGTGTAAACCTATTCTTGAGAGAATGCCAGAAGTGAATAAAGCGCTCGAGATGCCGTTAGGGCATGGGGATTTAAATTTACTCGCAAGAAGAAAGATCGGTATTGAATTACGTACCGAGCAGTACGATCACGCCTTTGTACTGCCTAAGTCAGCTAAGTCAGCACTAATACCTTGGTTTGCCAACATCCCCGTAAGAACTGGTTGGAAAGGTGAGATGCGCTTTGGTTTGCTCAATGATATTCGCTCAAATATGTCAGAATTTGAGTATATGGTAGAGCGCTATGTAGCACTTGCCTACCCAAGCGAGACAATGCGCGATTCATCTTCATTGGGCGGCTTAGAGCAGTTAGCGAAACCAAAACTGTTTATTGATAAAATAGTACAACAACATACTCTTGCTAAGTACTCCTTAAGTACATCTCAAGTTGCAGTCGGGCTATGCCCAGGAGCTGAATTTGGACCAGCCAAAAAGTGGCCTGAGGATAAGTATGCTGAAACGGCAACTCACTTAGCCAAGCAAGGGAAGCAAGTTTGGCTGTTTGGCTCTCAAAAAGATGTTGAGACCTGCGAAGGCATCAAAGCACTCGTAAATACTGAACTTCAAAGCAATATTCATGTGTTAGCAGGGAAAACATCGCTAATTGAGGCAATCGACTTACTGGCAGCTTGCGAAACCGTAATCAGTAATGACTCTGGCTTAATGCACGTAGCAGCCGCTGTTGGTTGCCATGTTATCGGTATCTATGGTTCAACCTCGCCGCGCTACACGCCACCTTTGGCAGAAAAAGTAGATATCGTATCTATCGACCTAGAATGCCGCCCTTGCTTTAAACGCGAATGTCCACTGGGGCATTTGAATTGTTTGAAAAAACTACCTGCAACATCGGTTGTCAATAAAATATGAACAATAGCTATATAACAAAATCCCTGATGGCATTGCCCTTTATTTGGGTTTTCTCAGGTCTTTTTATGTATGAAAACTCTGACAAACATTTCTTTATTATCTGTCTTCTAAGTTTTTTCACTAACTTGTATGTTAATGGATATGAATCATTTCTTGATAACTTCAAGAAAAATACGTTAACCTGGATTATTGGTTTCGCTACAATCTCATGTATTATTACAAAGATTAATATGGGAGGGAGTTCTTCAGAACTCCGCGTTTTTATTTCTTTACTGCTGTTATCAATATGCACTAGTGCCAGCATTAAAAATAAGATAAATAATTACCTACCGCACCTCATCTTTATCGGAACAATTATATCATTACTCTTCGTGTCATATCATGCACTAATCCTTAAGATAGATCGTTCTTTGTGGAGCATCAATGCGATTCCATATACAACCTTTACAGCTGCAATAACATCCATAGCGATTTATTATGTATTCCTTTCAGATAACAAAAAAACCAGGTTATTATCATTAACATCTGTTATTTTAGGTTCATCCGCAATATTAATAAGTCAAACTCGAGGAAGTTTACTTGCTCTACTAATTGCACTTTTCGCAGTCGTCACCTTGGTTTTGTATAATAAAAAAAACACAATCTTAATTTTGTTAATTATAATTTCCACTTCAATTATTGTCGGTCTTTTTAGTTTTAATAGTTTACAGTCAAGATATATTCAAACAAAGCAAGAGGTTACCAAAATTTACAATGGTAACCTAAACACATCCATTGGCTATAGAATTCAAATGTGGAAGGCTGGTCTGGAGCTATCCAAGCAACCTACGATTTTTGGTTTAGGAAATACGCACATTCAGGCTAAGAAAAATCTATTTAATGAAGGAAAAATATCCGAAAAAGCATCCAAATTTAAACATTATCACAACCAAATAATAACAAACTTAATTATGAAGGGTATTGTAGGGCTTAGTTTTCTCATCTTGCTTCTTGGTTACCCTGCGTACAATTATTTGAAAAACAGAAGTGAAAAACACTTCTTAGCGTTCATATGCTCTATCGTGTATTTTGTTGCTGGACTTACAGACATTCCTCTATCTCAGCCACACTCTCTCGCTTTTTACCTTGTTATGCTCTTACTGCTCTGCACTTCGGATCAAAAAAATGCGAATTCTGTATAACTTACTTTTAATTCTACTAAGTCCTGTACTCCTCTTTTCTCTGTATAAGAAAAAAGAGGGGAAACCAAGCTTTAGCAAACGATGGAAAGAACACTTCGGCATATGTCCAAAATATAACGGCTCATCTCAGCCAGTTTGGATTCATGCAGTTTCAGTTGGTGAAAGCATTGCTGCAATACCACTTATTCGCGCGATTAAGCAAAGTAATCCAAAACAAAATATTGTTGTCACTACAACCACCAGCACTGGCGCAGCTCAAATCGAGAAACTTGGTAATCTTGTTGAACATCGATACATGCCGATTGATTTTACCTGGGCTATTAACGGTTTTCTTAATGCTATCAAACCAAGCCAACTATTGATTATAGAAACCGAGTTATGGCCAAATACTCTGCATCAGTTAGGTAAAAAGCACATTCCAATCACCGTTGTGAATGCGAGACTCTCTGAAAAATCATGTCGAAACTATGAAAAAGTTGGCAGACTATTTAAGCAAATGCAGGAAAATATAGACCAGATCCTGTGCCAATCTGAAGCCGATGCTAAACGATTTGCTCGACTAGGAGTCGATAACCAAAAACTGCAAGTTACGGGCTCGATCAAGTTTGATATTCAAATATCTAAACACATCCAGCAACAAGGACGACTGCTACGTGAACATATCGGCAGTGATCGTCCAGTTTGGATAGCCGCTAGCACTCATGCCGGTGAAGATGAAATAATCCTATCTAGCCACCGTAGAATTCTCGACAAAAATAAAGAGGCCCTGTTAATTATCGTGCCACGACATCCTGAACGCTTTAATGATGTTTATCAACTCTCTATCGGTGCAGGGTTTAATGTCGCAAGAAGAACCGTCACAGATAGCCTTAACCAATCTTCTCAAGTCTATCTAGCGGATACTATGGGTGAGATGCTAATTCTACTAAGTAGTGCTGACATTTGCTTTATGGGCGGTAGTTTACTCGGCAAAAAAGTAGGTGGTCACAATCTACTGGAACCGACTGCTGTAGGTATTCCATCCATTACTGGTCCGAGTTACTTTAATTTTAAAGAGATAACTGAAGCCCTTGTTGAAGAAAAAATTGTCTCTATCACATCATCAGAAGATGAGATCGCCAATTCTTTAGAGCAATTTTGGCAGTCCGATTCTACCAAAGTAAAACAAAGAGCTCTGCAGTTTATCGCACACCAAGGCGGCGCAATTCAAAAAAGCCTTTCGCATATAAAGCTTTAAATAACAGTGCTCGATATAACAATCGAGCGCTGTGTCACTAAAGTCTTCCAGCGTTAATCACATGGTGCGCCGTAAAGAGATAACCACTCTTCGCACTGCCAATAAATCCCCCGCTTAGCCACTTCCTTCTCAAATGAGCGCTTTAATCGATCCCAGTTCGCTTGTTTCCAACTATCACCTTCCTGCTGATAGCACTTATCAAAATCGATAATCCATACTTGCTGTTGATCATCAATGAGAATGTTGTGGATATTGAGATCGGTGTGATTAACCTGCGCCGCATGCATTTTGCAAATTTCGTTACCAATTTTTTGATACATCTCTGCTGACAATGGTTTTTCTTGCAAAATAGCCACGAGATCGCGCGCATTCGGTACTTTTTCGCTCAATAAGTCTGCTTGGTATACTACGCCTTTCTTAACGATGCGAGCGGCAATAGGACGTGGCACATTGACACCTGATGAGCGCAAAGTTTGCAAAAGCTGAAACTCTTGCAGGCTTCTGCTTTTCTCTTCTCCTTGATAGCAGTAACTGTCTGCAATCAATTTGCCAAACAAGCCTCCACGACGATAATGACGTAGCGCCGCTTGCAGCGAGTCGAGCTGAATAAACCAAGTCGTTCCTCTCCCTTGGGCACTGCCAATAATCTTATCTTGCTGCTGCCAAAAGTCAGCATCAAAAGCCTGTTTTACGGTTGCTTGATCAATCAGCGTTTCATCAAACCAAATCACCTGATCATCAATTCTCAGCGTTTGCATTCTATTCACCTGCGTCGTTAAGTAGATTTATTTTACATTGCCTACCCCCAACTGCATAATTCTTGTCTAACCATTAAGTTGAGTTCGTTTCATGCCGCTATTTAAATCCTCTCCTGAGTCCATTTGTATCTTACGCTTATCTGCCATCGGCGATGTTTGCAATGCCATCGCAACCGCACAAGCGATTCAAAAGCATTGGCCAAATACACACATCACGTGGATCACGAGTAAGCTGGAGGCTCAGCTTCTTGCTGCTGTAGAGAACATTGAAATCATCGTGTTTGATAAAAGCGCTGGCTGGAACGGCTATAAACAGCTTTGGCAACAATTAAACGGGCGTGAGTTTGATGCGCTACTGCATATGCAATACGCAATTAGAGCCAGTATTGCAACGTTAGGAATCAAAGCGAAATACAAGCTAGGCTTTGACTCATCACGCAGCCAAGATTTTCAAACCTGGTTTACCAACATCAAAGTACCATCACCGCAATCTTTGCATGTGGCTGATGGTCTCATGGCATTTGCACACAAACTCGGCGTTCCGGCTAATACAACGCCCTCTTGGTCTCTTCGTTATCAACCAAGTGATCTACAATGGGCAAATCAACAGTTAAATCATGAAACGCGCAATCTGCTGGTTGTCCCTGGTGCGAGCAAGGCTTATAAAAACTGGCACGCAGCAGGCTATGCCGAACTCATCGAGCATGCTCAGCAACGCGGTTGGAATATTATTCTGGCGGGTAGCCCAGCCAAAGTCGAAGTTGATTTAGCCAATACGGTTCAAGAACACTTAAATAAACCTTGTCTCAACTTGGTGGGTAAAAGCAGTCTATTGCAAATGTTAGCACTCATCGATCAGGTCGATTTAGTGATCGCGCCGGATACTGGACCTGCTCATATGGCGAATGCCATGCAAACGCCAATTATTGGGCTCTATGCTCACCATAACCCACTGCGCGTTGGTCCTTATCAATATCTAGACTATGCCGTCTCTGTTTATGAAGAGACCATCTTTGCTGAAACGGGCAAACACAGTGAACAACTCAACTGGCGAACTCGAGCCAAAGATAACCATGCTATGCAGCGCATCACGAGCGCACAAGTCATCACCATGTTTGACAAAGCAGTAGCAGATTTTCAGCTAACGAGCAGTTAAAATCATCAGTAGCACAGAGAAAGAAGGAATAATCAATTGTCTAAGCCAACCTTAGCCGTAGCATTGATCGTTAAAAATGAAGCAAAGCATCTCCAAGCATGCCTAGATACAGTCAAGGATTGGGTAGACGAGATTGTCATTCTGGACTCAGGGAGTACTGATGCGACAGAGTCTATCGCGAAACAATATACTGATAAGTTTTACACCAATCTTGATTGGCCTGGATTTGGCAAGCAACGCCAACTCGCACAGCAATATGTCGCTAGCGATTATGTGCTCTGGCTAGATGCCGATGAACAAGTCACTCCAGAGTTAAAAACCAGTATTCTCGCAGCAGTTGCAGCCGATAAGCCTAACGTACTGTATAAAATCAATCGTCTCAGCTCTGCATTCGGCAAATTTATCTACTATTCCGGCTGGTCTCCAGATTGGATTGTGCGCTTATATCGAACCGAATACACCCACTACAACGACGCACTGGTTCATGAAAAAGTCATTGATGGTAATTACGAAACAATCAAGCTCGATGGTCGTTTACACCACTATACTTATGAGCATCTTCATCACTACATCAACAAAACCACTGGCTACTTGAAAGCTTGGACTGATGAGCGTGAGGGGAAAAAGAAATCCGGTTTAACTACAGCTATTGTCCATGCTCTCGCGAGTTTCCTTAAGATGTATGTTCTTAAACGGGGCTTCCTGGATGGCAAGCACGGTTTCATCCTTGCGTGGCTCAGTATGCATTCCACTTTTGTTAAATACATCGATCTTTACCTACGCGAACAGGCAAAAAAATAATGAAAACCACCTTAATTATTACCACTTACAACTGGAAAGAAGCGCTAAAAGCGGTACTAGAAAGTGTTAAACGCCAAACCGTGTTGCCTGATGAAGTGATCGTCGCGGATGACGGTTCGCGTGAAGATACCAAGCTATTGATCGAAGAAATGGCACAGCATTTCCCTGTTGCTCTGATCCACAGCTGGCACGAAGATAATGGTTTCCAATTAGCCATGAGTCGCAACCGTGCAATTGCCAAAGCGAGTGGTGATTATTTAATTATGATTGACGGCGATATGGTGTTATCACAAACCTTTATCGAATCACATCAGCAAGTCGCCCTTGCAAATCGTTTTGTTCAAGGTGGACGTGTACTCACTGATGAAAAATGCAGTCAGGCGATCATGCATCAAGGCTTAGTGCCTTCGATCTTTACTCAGGGAATTCGCAACCGAAAGAACTGCATTACTCACCCGCTTTTAGCCAAGCTATTCTCTTATGAGCGCAATAACGATAAAGCCACTCGTGGTTGTAATATGGCATTTTGGAAAGCGGACGTTATTGAAGTCAATGGTTTTAACCAAGACTTCGTTGGCTGGGGTCGCGAAGATAGCGAATTTGTTCATCGCATGCTTAACGCTGGCAAAACTCGCCTCTATCTTAAGTTTGCCGGAGTGGGTTACCACTTGTATCACAATGAGAATTCACGCGCCTCATTAGCACAAAATGATGAGATTCTTGAAAAGACAATTCAGCAGCATTTAAAGCGCTGTGAGAATGGCGTTGATCAATTTATATCAGGAGCAGGCGATGAGTAAAAAAGTCATCTATCCCGGTACTTTTGACCCTTTAACCAATGGGCATCTCAATCTGATTGAGCGAACTGCAGAGATGTTTAACGATGTCACTATCGCTGTGGCAGCCAGTCCATCAAAGAAAACCATGTTTAGCTTAGAAGAGCGCGTTGCGCTTGTAGAGCTATCATGCGCTCACTTACCCAACGTTGCAGTGGTTGGATTCAGTGGCTTATTGGTCGACTTTGCCAAAGAGCAGAAAGCGAATGTACTGATCCGCGGTTTGCGTACCACCATGGATTTTGAATACGAGTTTGGACTAACCAGCATGTATCGCAAACTGCTACCGGGTCTAGAAAGTATCTTTCTAACTCCAGCAGAAGAATTTGCTTTTCTCTCTTCAACCATTGTCCGTGAGGTCGCAATTCATCAAGGCGATGTGGCGCAGTTTGTTCCTGAGCCAGTTAACAACGCCATTTTAAAAAAGCTCGCTGAACAATGAAAAAGTTAAAGTACTACTTATCTAATGGGTTACTCGCCGCCTTACCTGCCCCACTATTTCGCTGGTATGCTAAAACGCTGCTTGCAAAACGCAGCCAGTATGATGAGACATACCTAGCTGAACGCGTCGACTATTACTGTAAGCTAAACTCACACTTTAACCTCAGCGAAGAAGCACTTACTCGAGTTGGTGATTTCAAAAAAACCGGTGGTAGCGCTTACTACTATGACCTACTTAAAGTCATCAAATGCTTCCCAGCAAGCGCAGCATTCAAGTACGTTAATGGTGATGTGATTGATGTGCCAACTGAGCCTAGCTTTCTCAAAAGCAGACCCATCGATGGGGATAATGCAAACTCAGTATTATTGAAACTAAATGCGGTTAGGCATTACTTTTTTGTCGACAATGACATTCGTTATGAAGACAAAAAAGACATGATTGTCTGGCGTGGGACGGGATTTCGCCCCAATCGTCGAACCTTACTGGTCAAACACTTTGACAATCCGCGCTGTAATATCGGTCGAGTAGATACAAAGGATGAAGACCCGCAACAGTTAAACTATGTCACACCATCGATGACCATCGCTGAGCAGTTGCAGTATAAATTTATCCTCAGCTTAGAAGGCATGGACGTAGCAACTAACTTAAAGTGGATTATGTCATCAAACTCACTCTGCTTTACGCCAAAGCTTCGTTACGAAACATGGTTTATGGAAGGAAAGCTCGAAGCTGATGTGCATTTCGTTGAAGTAAAAGATGACTTTTCGGATCTTGATGAGAAAATGGATTACTACCTCGCCAATCCAGAAGAAGCTCAAGCCATTATTCATAATGCTCAAGCTTGGGTCGCGCAATTCAAAGATCATCAACGAGAGCAACTTATCTCACTGATGGTGGCAGAAAAATACTTCCTGCAGTCTTAAATAAATGGAGGTCAATAAGCCTCCATTTATAATTTTACTAAAGTTTAAAATATTCTCTATACCAATCAACAAAAGCCTTCACACCTACCTGTACATCAACTTGTGGCTTATAGCCTGTCACTTCAAAAAGATCCTCTGTATCTGCATAAGTGGCATAAACATCACCTGGTTGCATTGGCATAAAATTTTTCTTTGCTTTAATACCGAGAGATATCTCTAGCGATTCAATAAAATCCATCAACTTCACAGGACTACCATTACCGATATTATAAACTCTATATGGCGCAGAGCTATTTGCTGGAGAGTTATGCTCAACTGTCCATTCGGTATTTCTAGTTGGGATTATGTCCTGGATTCGAATAATGCCCTCTACTATATCATCAATATAAGTAAAGTCTCGGCGCATATCGCCATTGTTATACACATCAATTGTCTCACCTTTCACTATCGCATCTGTAAACTTAAACAGTGCCATATCTGGACGTCCCCACGGGCCGTATACAGTAAAGAATCGTAACCCGGTGGTTGGAACACCATATAGATGAGAATATGAATGAGCCATTAATTCGTTGGCTTTTTTCGTTGCAGCATACAAAGAGATTGGATGATCCACAGAATCACCAGTACTAAAAGGCATTTTTTTGTTCAAGCCATAGACAGAGCTTGATGAAGCATAGACTAGATGCTGAACTTTATGGTTGCGGCAACCTTCTAAGATTGTCAAGTGACCAATTAAATTACTATCAGCATAAGCCATTGGATTATCGATAGAATAACGGACACCAGCTTGTGCAGCCAAATGGATTACTCGGTCAAAGTTCTGTGTAGAAAATAAATTAGTAATGCCCTCGCGATCAGACAAATCCAACTCAAAAAAACTAAAGTTCTCGTGATCAATACGAGCAAGGCGATCATATTTTAGTGATACTGGATAGTAGTCATTTAAATTATCAATTCCAACAACACTGTGACCTAAAGAACATAAACGTTCCGAAACCGCAGCCCCAATAAAGCCAGCAGCACCCGTTACTAAATATTTCATTATAATGCTCTCAAATTATGAAATTTCGTTAATTGTATAACATGAATCAATGCATCAACCACTAGTACACTAAGTTATTATTTTTGGCAGTGGGTGCAGAAAAACGTATTACGCTGACCTATTTTTAGCTCTTCAATTTCCTCCCCGCAGCTTGGGCAGGGTTCCCCTGCCTTGCCGTAAACGCACAGCTCTTGTGCAAAATACCCTGGCTTACCATCTGCTTGGGAGAAGTCTTTGAGAGTCGTCCCACCTTGTTTTATCGAGGTCTCTAATACTTGTTTGATCTCTTTGACCAATAGAGTCCAGTCGTCTAGCGTTAAGCTACCCGCCGCACGCTGCGGATGAATATGAGAACTAAACAAGGATTCACTGGCATAAATATTCCCAACTCCGACCACGACTTTATTGTCCATAATAAACTGCTTAATCGTCACGCGCTTATTGACTGCCTTCTCCAGCATATACTGCGGATTAAACTCATCAGTCAAAGGCTCAGGTCCCATGTGACTAAGTACTTGATGATTGCCATCTTCACTATACAGCCAAGCACCAAAGCGGCGAGGATCGTTATAGCGCAGCACTTTGCCATTGGTCAGTTTTAAATCCACATGATCATGTTTGCTCGGTTCAATCTCAGCATCCAATACTCGCAGTGAGCCAGACATACCTAAATGCACAATCGCACAACCTGAGTCGGTTTCGATGACTAAATATTTTGCTCGGCGGCGAATACTGCGTATCTGTTGACCTTCTAATCGTTTTAACTCGACCGGAATATCCCAACGTAATTTGGGCGTGCGGAAAGTAAGAGTTTTAATGGTTTGTCCGACTAAGTGAGGAGTAATCCCCATGCGGCTCACTTCAACTTCAGGTAATTCAGGCACAGGTTTACTCCATTACTTAGTTTGAATCATTATGAGTAGGGAATAAGTAGGATTTATCAACGGTCACAGCAATCCAATCGCCCTGCCAATTCTGCAGCAACCAAAACTGAGGCAACTGATAAAACGTGATCCTATCAGGCTCTTCGTGACCCTCATACCATACCTCGATTGAGCTAGGCGATGTCAAACGAGACTTTAATGATTGATAATTTTCATCTGGAACTTGAGTTCCCGTCAGTGACTGCCAACGTGCAGCAAGCTCTTGCGCCTTAACTGGTGATGGAACGCTTAACACCCAATCATTCTCTTCATGGGTTAATGACCAATGGCTGGTATAAATGGCTTTTAATTGTTTCTGAGGGGCAAGCAGGTAGGGGTATTCACTTTCCGCAGGCGCTTCCAGTAAATAATTTTTAATCAAAGTCGGTAAGTTAAGCAACACCATAAACACTAACACACCTAAGATTAGGCGATTATTCCAGCGTCTACGATCTCTCGTTGATTTAGCCATAATAAATCCTTTATTCAATCAAGCTAATATTCTTGTGTGTAACATTGCTACACACAAGAAACAGATAACTCATCAGCTATGAATTGGATCGTCACTCAATTCTTCTAAGGGAACTAACTCCCCTTCACCATTGTTGATGATAGGCTCATCTCGATATGGTGAAAAGAATGACGGCACATCCGACAACTGCTCAGTCGACACACCCATTAACTCAGAGATCGCTTTAATCATCGCAAAGCCATTGCGTGGATAATCGATCAACTCTCGAGAATTAAACGCTGAACCAGTAATAAACAAAGGGACTTGATAAGACTGGCGCGTCGTCGGGTCATGACGCAAATTATGCCCACTATCGCGATGCGCCAAACCGTGATCAGACACATACAGCAAATTGAATGGTATCGACTGTGCTTGTGCCAAAGCATCAATTTTCTCTAACAAACTATCTGTTTGTCGAATCGACTCGATATAACATGAAATCTTATCGCCATTAAAGTTGAACTCAACGTCCCCTTCAACACGATCACAGAAGCGAGGGTGAGACCCAATTAAATGTACCACAATCAATTTTGATTGGTTGTTTGCGGCTAAAGCCTCTTCAACGCTAGGTAGTAACGTTGAATCATACACGTTGGAGTCACGGAAACTACCACTGCGGGTAAAAGAGATGTGCTGAGCATAGTTAGCTATCGCACTGATACCGGTATCAAACTCACCCATACGACCTTGGTTAGAAATCCAAAACGTCTCTATTCCAGCATTGTTCGCCAAGGTATTGATATTATTATTCAACTCTAAATCAATACCATTATTCAACGTGACATAACGCATCACTGAAGTAAACGTATTAGGACCTGGAGATAAAAATTCCGTCCAAAGTTGTCCATTGGCTCGTGACATAAATGGAGTATTCGCCAATGGAAGACCATAAGCATTCATATAGTCTTTACGTACACTCTCACCTAATACAATGATGGTATTAGACGCATGTTCAGGTCTCTTAGTCACAACCCAAGTTGCTGGCACTTCTTTTTGCGCCATGATTTCTTGATTGTACTGGTAGTACTTATCGTAAGAGTCATACCAATCGAAAACAAAACGAACTGGTGCAAAACGCATATTGGCAAACAATGCACTCGCATAATTCTCGCTAATATTGCGATCATTAATGGTTCGAATTGGCTTGTCCAACAATAAAAAAGCAAACAGTAACACACTCACTACCGTGACACGTCGCCCTGAAATAGCAGGCACAAACTTGAACAGCGCCATACTCACAATAGCAAACAGAATTGCTGCACTTAATGTCATCCATTCAAGATCCTTAAAGAACTCAAAGGCTTCAGATGAATTGGTCTCAAGCAGGGAGGATACGATAGTTAAATTGGGATGACCATAATTCCATGAAACTGGGATATAACATGCGGTAATTATGGTTAAGAAGACAAATACACCAAAGCCGAAACGGCTTGATTTGAGCCATGCTAGAGTAATAGAGAGCAAGATGACACTATCTACTTTTACTTCATACCCTAAAGCTGCGGTGATCAAGAAGGCTAATAAAACTAACGAAATGAACTTCAGTGTTGGCACGACATACTTCACTTCACGACTCTCCTACTCTCATTCTGCTTTTTTAGATAATAAAAAACCCAACTCGAAAGTTGGGTTTCTAATTTAAACTTCTTAAAAGAAGTTACAAAGAAAAAATCAATTACTTGATTTTAGCTTCTTTGTACACAACGTGCTTGCGAACTACAGGATCAAATTTCTTGATCTCGAATTTGCCAGGCATGTTACGTTTGTTCTTATCAGTTGTGTAGAAGTGACCTGTCTCAGCAGTTGATACTAGACGGATTTTCTCACGAACGCCTTTCTTTGCCATTGCCTATTTCCTCTTAAACGTTTTCGCCGCGCGCACGGATGTCAACAAGAACAGCATCGATGCCTTTCTTGTCAATGATGCGCATACCTTTTGCAGTAAGGCGTAGTTTAACAAAACGTTTTTCGCTCTCTACCCAGAAACGATGAGTTTGTAGGTTCGGCAGAAAACGACGCTTAGTAGCATTTCGTGCGTGTGAACGGTTGTTACCCGTTACTGGACGCTTACCAGTTACTTGGCATACTCGTGACATGAATGTCTTCTCCAAAATCGTTTCAGCTCGATATCAACCTTGGTGGCCGAACCTCTTCTATTTCTAAACAGAAGGATAGAGGTTTAGATCCGCTATAGAAAGTCTATACAAGGCTATCAAAGGTCGCGCATTATACTAACTTGAATAGCATTGCTCAAGACCCGAACAGATCCTTTTTACAGATTTCAGTGATCTTTTTTTAAGCAGAGCTGAATTTAGTCTAAAAAATGTCGAGGGATTGTACTCAGATTTAGTTAAAGTCACAACAAAAATTGTGATTCAAATCCAACCACGTTCTGCGAACGAAATTACGTCACCATCTCCAACCACAAAATGGTCGAGAATTCTTATCTCAACTAAGGCTAATGCATCCACTAAACGGCGGGTAATGCGCCGATCCGACTGACTTGGTTCTGCTACACCTGATGGATGGTTATGAGCCAGAATTAAAGCGGCTGCATTGAACTCTAACGAACGTTTCACCACTTCCCTAGGGTAAACCGAGGCAGAATCGATAGTGCCCTCAAACATAATCTCAGAGCTAATCACGCGATGCTGGTTATCCAAAAACAATATATAGAACGCTTCACGTTGGCGATCACGCAGTAAACCGGTGAGATAAAGTTTAGTTTGCTGCGGGCTGGTTAGCGCATCACCTCGCTGCAAAGTTTCTCGTAGATATCGTTGTGACATCTCCAAACACGCTTGCAGTTGTACATATTTTGCGGTGCCTAAACCTTTATGAAGGCAAAACTCATCCTGCGTCGCAGAAAACAGCTTTCTCAATGAGCCAAATTCCTTGATTAAGTTATCAGCCAGCTCTAAAACGTTCATCCCTTGCGTGCCAGTGCGAAGAAAAATCGCCAGCAACTCCGCATCAGTCAGCGCCTGTGCCCCGCGAGACAACAGTTTTTCTCTCGGCATCGAGCCTGTTGGTAGTGACTTTATTCCCATTGCTGCGCCCAATATCCAAATAAACCTGCCTCTATTGAACAAAATAAATAATTGAAACCAAAATCGCCGTCTTTATTTGTCCACTCATATCAGCGTTCTGATGCAATCGATAGGCAACTCCAAGCATTAGAAAACCTCTCGTTCGATTATCTTCTAAGACTAAAACCACGGCTTCGGCACTGGTTGTCGCGTTTCATTCTTCACTTGTTGGCTTTCACTATCCGCTCTTTCTTTGATTGAGATTCATAATCTGACCACTCCTGCAGAGCCTTGGTTGTGATACTATCGGCAGCAATATTTTGGAGATTCAACAATGCAAACACTCGCAGGTAAAAAGATTTTACTCGGCATTAGCGGTGGTATTGCCGCCTACAAATGTGCTGAATTAACCCGCCGTTTAATTGAACGTGGTGCGCAAGTTCAAGTCGTCATGACCAAAGCAGCCAAAGAGTTCATTACACCTCTGACCATGCAGGCAGTTTCTGGTCGTCCAGTCTCTGACAGCCTACTCGACCCTGCGGCAGAAGCTTCAATGGGTCACATTGAGTTGGCTAAATGGGCAGACCTTGTGTTGCTCGCTCCCGCCACTGCTGACTTAATTGCACGCATGGCAGCAGGCATGGGCAATGACTTACTGACAACATTAGTGCTCGCGAGTGACGCGCCGATTGCCGTATCTCCAGCAATGAATCAGCAGATGTACCGTAATCAAGCGACTCAAGAAAATATCGCCACCTTAGCTCGTCGCGGTATGCATATTTGGGGACCAGCAGCCGGTGAACAAGCCTGTGGTGATGTGGGTCCGGGTCGTATGCTAGAGCCAATGCAGCTGGTCGGCTTATGTGAGCAATTTTTTGCCGACAAACCACTAGAAGGCAAATCAATCTTAATTAGCGCGGGACCTACTCGTGAGGCGATCGACCCTGTCCGTTACATCAGCAACCACAGTTCTGGCAAAATGGGCTTTGCCCTTGCCGAAGCGGCTCAATTGCTGGGTGCAGAAGTCAAACTGGTTGCTGGCCCTGTGTCACTCCCGACACCTCAAGGCTGCGAGCGTATTGATGTAGAAAGTGCGAACGATATGCACCAAGCCGTGATGAGTAACGCTAGCCAAAGCGATATCTTCATTGCTTGCGCTGCAGTGGCAGATTACCGCCCAGAGACTGTTGCAGACAACAAACTGAAAAAGACTGATGACAGCGACTCAATGACGGTCACTATGGTGAAAAACCCAGACATCGTAGCTTCTGTTGCAGCCATGACTGACAACCGACCATTTACCGTTGGTTTCGCCGCAGAGACACAAAACGTAAAACAGTACGCACTCAGCAAACTAACACGTAAGAACCTCGATATGATCTGTGCGAATGACGTCTCAGTGCAAGGTCAGGGGTTTAATAGTAACGATAATGCGATTACCGTATACTGGCAAGATGGTGAGCAATCACTAACACTTGCATCAAAACAACAAATTGCACAACAAATTCTGCTGATTATTGCTGACAAGCTATAGTCTGGAATTCTTATTTTTTTGAGCTAATTCTCCCTGCCTTTTTCAAGGCGGGGATTCTATCGTGGTAAAAAGGAAGCGTTCATGGCTGGAACCCGAAAAACCAATCGCCGAGAAGAAATCTTACAAGCCCTAGCTGAAATGCTGGAATCGAACGAAGGCGCATCACGCATCACAACCGCTAAACTGGCAAAGCAAGTTGGCGTGTCTGAAGCGGCGCTTTATCGTCACTTTCCGAGTAAGGCTCGTATGTTTGAAGGCTTAATTGAGTTTATCGAAGAGTCTTTAATGTCACGTATCAACCGCATCTTAGATGAAGAAAAAGATACCCTGACGCGAATTCGCCTAGTGCTACAATTAATACTCGCATTTGCTGAGCGCAACCCAGGTCTGACGCGCATTCTGTCTGGCCACGCGTTGATGTTTGAAAACGAACGCTTGCGTGATCGCATCAATCAACTCTTTGAGCGTATTGAAACCTCTTTACGTCAAATTCTACGTGAGCGTAAACTGCGTGAAGGTAAATCTTTCCCTGTTGATGAGCGTATTCTCGCGGCACAATTACTGGGACAAGTAGAAGGTAGCTTAAACCGTTTTGTGCGTTCTGACTTTAAATATCAGCCAACCGCAAATTTTGACGAGTACTGGGCATTACTGAAAAAACAGATCGAATAAGATACGCCCCAAGATCTCAAACTCTATTTGGTGAGAGTTAATATTATGAATACAGATAAATACGCCAAACCGACTTTTTCGCTTGCGCTGCTGCACCCTAAAAACTGGGGGGTCTGGTTCGGCTTTGGCTTACTAGCCATCATTGTCAACATTTTGCCTTATGCATTGTTGTATCGCTTTGGTCGTCTCCTCGGCAAAATTGGTATGAAATATGGCAAAAGTCGCGTCCATGTTACCGCGCGTAACCTGGAGCTAGCCTTCCCTGATATGCCCGAGCAAGAGCGCCAAGCGATTGTTGAAGATAACTTCAAAAATACCGGTTTAGCGCTAATTGAAACCGGTATTACTTGGTTCTGGCCAACTTGGCGTTTCAAACGCTTAATCGCAGTAAAAGATATCGATGTGCTACTCGAGCACAAACAGAACAACAAAGGGGTTCTCCTTTGCTGCGTGCATGCCCTCAACCTTGAAATCACCGCGCGAGCATTTGCCGTCCTTGGTGTCGGTGGCTACGGGGCTTTCAGACCACACAACAATCCTGCCTACAACTTTATTCAATACTGGGGTCGCACCCATAACGGCAACCAGCTGATTGATCGTAAAGACCTCAAACAGATGATTCGCATCTTGCGCCAAGGCGAGCGCCTATTTTACTTACCAGACCATGATTACGGTCGTAACAAGTCAGTATTCGTGCCTTTCTTTGCGGTAGAAGATGCCTGCACAACCACAGGCACCAGTATTCTGGCTTACACCAGCAAATGTGCCATTGTGCCGGGCTCAGGCTTTAGAAACGCACAAGGCAAATATGAAATCATTGCTGACATGTCAATAGAAGGCGATTACCCACAAAAAGATGAAGTTGCGGCTGCCGCCTATATGAACAAGTATATCGAGATGGTGATCTTACGCGCGCCAGCACAATGGATGTGGCTCCATAAACGCTTTAAAACCATGGCAGACCCTGACGCACAAAAAAGTTGCCGATATAAATAAACATGTTTCAATATCTAAAACAAAGGGCTGATGGAATAATCCACCAGCCCTTTTTGTATCTTGCTCAATTGATAGAGACTAACGACCCAATTAGATGCCGTACTCAGCGCGGTAAGCTTTTACTGCTTCAAGATGCTCGGTGTTGTCGCCTTTCTCTTCTAGGAAAGTGATTAGGTCAGTCAGGCTCACGATAGAAATAACCGCACAACCAAAGTCACGTTCCACTTCTTGAATCGCTGATAGCTCGCCCTTACCTTTCTCTTGACGGTCAATCGCAACCAATACGCCCGCTAAATCTGCACCATTCGCTTGGATGATTTCCATTGACTCACGAATCGCGGTACCAGCAGTGATCACGTCATCCACCAGCATAATACGACCTTCAAGCGCGCTACCTACTAGGTTGCCACCTTCACCGTGATCTTTGGCTTCTTTACGGTTAAAACAGTAAGGCGTATCGATGTCATGGTGATCCGCTAGCGCAACCGCGGTTGTGGTCGCAATTGGAATACCTTTGTACGCAGGGCCAAACAACACATCAAATTCAATACCTGAATCCGCCAGCGCCGCCGCATAGAAACGACCTAAACGCGCCAAGTCACGACCAGTATTGAACAAGCCAGCGTTAAAGAAATATGGGCTCTTACGGCCTGACTTCAAAGTAAACTCACCAAACTTTAAAACTTCTTTCTCTAGTGCAAATTCAATAAATTCACGCTGGTATGCTTTCATCATCCACTCTCTAATTAAATGTCTAGTTTCCCTAGACTCAGTATCAACAAAATATAAATGACATTTTCTAGATAGGTAGCTTCAAGGCTAAGCAGCAAGCTTTCTCATCCCTATGAGCATACTCAAGTATGTGATTAGGGTGAGCAAGCGCAGCTAACAACGCATTGAAGTTTCCTATGACGAAAATAAAAAAATAGCCTCCGATAAAGGAAGCTATTTCTCAAAACTAATTGGCTAACGCCGTCTTCTGCGCTGCGACGATTTCCGCAATACCTTTGCTCGCCGATTCCAACAGCGCCAGCAGCTGTGCATGAGTAAACGGTTCGCCTTCCGCAGTGCCTTGCACTTCGATCATGCGACCATCTTCTGTCATCACCACGTTCATATCGGTATCCGCCGCTGAGTCTTCTACATACTCCAAATCACACAATACGTCTTCGCCAAGCAGACCCACAGACACTGCTGCAACATGGCCTTTCATTGGATTGCTCTTTAGCTTACCGCTATCGATTAGGTGTTGGAATGCATCAGCTAGTGCCACACTAGCACCAGAGATAGACGCGGTGCGAGTACCGCCATCAGCTTGGATTACGTCACAGTCAACGGTGATCATAAACTCACCCATCGCTTTTAGATCCACAACAGCACGTAGACTGCGCGCGATAAGACGTTGAATCTCCATAGTACGTCCACCCTGCTGACCATTGGTCGCTTCACGACGTGTGCGTGAGTGTGTTGCACGTGGCAGCATGCCATATTCAGCCGTGACCCAGCCTTTGCCTTGGCCTTTTAACCAACGAGGAACGTTTTCTTCAATTGAAGCGTTACAAAGAACCTTGGTGTTACCAAACTCAACAAGAACAGAGCCTTCAGCATAAGCTGTGTAGTTACGAGTAATTTTAATTGGGCGAACTTGATCCGCCTTGCGATCGTTTGGACGCATGGGCATCTACCTTTATTTGTAGGGGGAGACGTTTTGGTTGGAGCAGGATTATAACGGAAAAGGTTTGCGCTGGCGAGTCTGTCAACAATGCTTCAATAACTTAGCAAGAAACATCGACGGATTAAAAGGATTCCAGTGACGGCTGTGCTACTATCTCAGAGTTAATTTTCAGCATTTATAGACAGGAAAATTCGATGATCTACAGTATGACGGCATACGCTCGCAAAGAGCTTAAAGGCGACTGGGGTACAGCCGTATGGGAAATCCGCAGTGTTAACCAACGCTACCTAGAAACTTACTTCCGCTTACCAGAGCAGTTCCGTGGTCTTGAGCCAGTATTGCGTGAGCGTTTTCGTAAGCGTCTGGCGCGCGGCAAAGTGGAATGTCACCTACGCTTTGAAGCGAACCCTGCAGCCAAAGGCGAGCTAACCATCAATGAAACTCTGGCGAGCCAAGTGATCAAAGCGGCAGAGCAAGTGATGCACATGACGGGCGAACTTAGCCGCATTAACCCATTCCAAGTTATGCAATGGCCTGGTGTGATGGAAACCCCTGAGCAAGATATGGATGCGGTCAATAAAGACCTACTTGCTGGTTTTGATGAAGCTCTAAGCGAATTTATTGAAGCGCGTGGTCGTGAAGGCGACAACATGAAAGAGCTGATTGAACAGCGCCTAACCGCTATTACTGACGAAGTAGTAAAAGTGCGTGCACGTATGCCAGAGATCCTCGCTTGGCAACGTGAACGTCTGCTGGGTAAGTTTGAAGAAGCGAAAATTGAGCTGGATGCGGCGCGCGTTGAGCAAGAGCTGATCATGCTGGCACAAAAATCTGACGTGGCAGAAGAGCTAGATCGCTTGGATTCTCACGTTAAAGAAACCACTAACATCTTGAAAAAAGGCGGCGCAGTAGGTCGTCGTCTGGACTTTATGATGCAAGAGTTCAACCGTGAGTCGAACACACTAGCGTCGAAATCGATCAGCACCGATATCACCGCATCAGGCGTTGAGCTTAAAGTACTTATCGAACAAATGCGTGAACAAATTCAGAATATTGAATAATTTTCACCTACTTAACCTCTAGCGCCTAGAGGTTAAACTGATTAGCGGATCAGAGATTTAAGCGAATTGTTGATCCGCTTCTCCTTCCTAACCAAAATTGGTCAACCAAATCTTCCAAGCATTTTATAATTAGACTTTCTAACACCGCCGCTTGCGTGGTTATTGAGGTATAAAGTGTTTCAAGGCAACCTATCTGAGCTGAGCAACTATCAGCACCTGCCAACTAAGCTGTTCAACGTTATCGAACAAGTCAAACAGCGTATTTATGATTCTGTTGAGAATGGTCGCTACCCTATCGAAGGCGACGATGTCTTTTTCTTCGTAGTTGACGACAATACTCAAGAGCTCAAAGACCGACGTTCTGAGTGTCACCGTAAGTACGTTGACGTACAAATTCTGCTGGCTGGTGAAGAGCGTTACGGCTACAGCCTACAACCATTCCAAAGCCTTGAAGAAGATTTGCTAGAAAGCAAAGACATCGCATTCAGTGAAGATTTAATTGATGAACAGTTTACTGATCTCAATGTCCACGACTTCATTATCTTCAATGTTGCTCAACCACATCGCCCGCTAGTGGCAATCAATCAACCTATGCCAGTACGCAAAGCCATCATTAAAGTGGCGAACGACTGGTTGGAGGCGTAATCATGCATACACTAACTTGGAACGACAGCAATATTCCGCATCAAATTGCGCTTGAGAACGAAGGTCAACATACTCGTATCGAAATGCGTATTGTCAAAGATATCGAACCTGAAGTCATTGGCTTAAGCGTAGATTGGCCACTAGAGATGCTCACCACAGCATGGCAAGGCGCCGCCATGCCAGTTTCTGAAGCTTATGATGACGGCGATCTCTACTCACAAGTTCGCGTGCTATTTAACTTAGAAAATGGCTGCGTGATTTGGATGGTTAACCACATCAAAATGCCAAATGGCAAAAAGATGTCGACTGACCGCCTAGCGTGGGTACCGGCGATGCAAGGTAAAGAAGGCAAGTTAGTCGCAATTTGATCACCTGACTAACTCAAGCGATACCGATATAGAAAGATAAAACCGAGCATTTCGCTCGGTTTTTGTTTAATGCGCTGAATCAGACTGCCACGCGCCGCTCTGCGCGATACATTCTTACGATAGTCAGGCTGTTAACGATGATAAAAGTAAGCTCCATCAACGTGCCGCCAATCGAGCCGAGCAACAAATTATTGGTCACCCAACACAACGAGTTAAACATCACCAAGAGACGCATCTGAATCCCTTGAGTTTTAAACAACGCCCATGTTGCTACTGATGAACCAAAGATGGTTAATAATTCATAACTATACTCGAGCTGCGGAAGCCCCATAATCCAAAGTATGGCAATGAAAAATAGCATCACCCCAGTCGACTGAGTTTTGGTCGAAGCATAACTACGAATCGCACTAATACCACAACCAACCCCTGCCACTAGCGCTCCCATCATGATGAAGTGGCAGCACAGTACGATTTGAAACAACATCAAATGCAGGCGAAAACGACGCCCATCACTATGCAAAAATGCCGTTACACCAATGGCAAATGCGACCATACCGATTGCTTGGGCAAGGTTCCATTCCGGGAGAGTCACTATTAGCTCTGCCTCTTTTCAGCGGGTAGCACTAACTGCTCGACTAAATATTCAATACATGAGCTTGGACTGGTCAGCACTTTTACCTTCATGGCGGTCGGTAGGAACTTCACCGCTGGAGCCATTGAAGCTTGCGCGAGTACAACGGCATCATCACCCTCACAATGTTGCTCAATGTAATCAGCTATCGTCTGGTGATAGGACTCTAGCTGACCATCGATATAGTGTTGCCAAGCATCCTCGAGAATGACGACCCTCGCAACCTGATCAATATCAGCTTGATACTCTGCCAGTAAATTCATCGTTGGTTGCAGCGTCGTTTTAAGCGCCGCAAGCACACTCATTTGCTTGGCTTGTCGCGCCGCCCATGCCATCGGGCGATCCACTCGAATCACTTGTGCTCGCTGAACTTGAGCACTCTCAGCTAAGCGACCAATTGTCGAGCAAGTACAGATAATCCAATCCGCTCCTTGAGCTTCAATTTGTAAAACCTGTTGCTCTACCTGCATAGCCAAGTCCGCATCCAAACCCACTCGACTGGCGTACTGCAACAACCTTGGTGAACAATAGTGAATAACCTCAGCAATGTCAGCCAGAGAAGTTTCCTCGATACATGCGTCGAATAAGGTTTGGTTTGCCGCTAAAGTATGTAAAAACGCAACTTTCACGCTGATTGCTCCTTTAAAAAAGGCTTCCTTTTGGAAGCCTTACTCTACTCACTTTATTCCCGAATCAGTGCCGCTTATTTAACTAAATCTGCTGCTTCACGAGCTAGGCGACCGATCTCTTCCCAACGACCTTCGTTGATCATCGCTTTATCCACCATCCAAGTACCACCACAAGCGATAACGCGGTCAATCGCTAGGTAATCTTTTACGTTCTTAGGACTGATGCCGCCTGTTGGCATGAATTGGATTTGCGTGTAAGGACCAAGCAGAGATTTCACCATGTTGATACCACCTGACGCTTCCGCAGGGAAGAACTTCAACGTAGTTAGACCCATTTCGATTGCCGCTTCTACCGCACTTGGGTTGTTCACACCCGGAACGATATCGATGCCGATTTCACGACATGCAATCACTGTATTTGGGTTAAAGCCCG
Organism: Vibrio ponticus; assembly: GCF_009938225.1. Classification (NCBI taxonomy): domain Bacteria; kingdom Pseudomonadati; phylum Pseudomonadota; class Gammaproteobacteria; order Vibrionales; family Vibrionaceae; genus Vibrio; species Vibrio ponticus. The sequence continues at coordinate 3,018,635 of NZ_AP019657.1, read as the reverse complement.
GTGATACCACAAACGTTGCACCCGCGTCTTTAGCCGCTTGTGCTTGCTCACGGTTTAGTATCGTGCCCGCACCGATCAACATTTCAGGTTGAGCTTCACGCAGTAGGCGAATCGCTTCAACCGCAGCGTCAGAGCGGAAAGTAATTTCAGCCGCTGGCAAACCGTTTTCTGCCAGTGCTTTACCTAAAGGAATGATGTCTTCTGCGCGATCAATCGCGATAACTGGGATTACTTTAATCGCGGCAAGCTGCTGTGCAATTGTCGTCATTTTTCGTACCTTAATTTCAATTTGGTTATTTAATTACACGAAATCAATCGCGTCAGTGGCTTGTTTAGGAATGATCGCACCTTTGTGCTGAATCACGATACCGGCTAACTGGTGACCTTGGCGAGAGCACTGTTCTGCATCTTTACCTTGTAGGTAACCCGCTAGGAAACCTGCGTTAAATGAATCGCCAGCTGAAGTAGTATCAACCACAGTCTCTACTGGGGTGGTCGGGATAGTTTGGCGAGTGCCAGCTACAAAATCATTGTAGTGGTTGCCTTGCGCGCCCATCTTCACCACAGCTTTCTTCACGCCAGCAGCTTGCAAACGCACTAGCGTTTGCTCTTCATCGCTGTCACCCCATAGGTTTTGCTCATCATCGTTAGTCACGAGAGCAAGATCGGTGATCTCTAAAACTTGGCGGTAGCACTCACGCGCTTCATCCGCGTTCAGCCATAGCGCTGGGCGATAGTTAGAGTCAAAAGCAATCTCTACACCTTGTTGGCTCAGTTTAGCCAACATCTCAACGAGGCGAACGCGATCTTCGGCAGGAAGAATCGCCAGGCTGATGCCGCTTAGGTAAACCATATCAACATTAGCCAGCTCAGCTTCCACCTTGGCGAAATCAGTATGCTGCATCATATAGCGCGCTGCAGATTGGTTACGCCAGTATAGGAAAGTACGCTCACCTTGTTCATCAAGCTGAATAAGGTACAGACCCGGCTGACGTGAACCATCACGAAGTACCAACTCAGTGCCAACGCCTTCTTCTTGCCAACGCGAAATCATGCCATCGCTGATCGCATCAGTGCCTAGCGCAGAGACATACTCCACGCCAACTTGCCCTTTTGTGCATCGTGCAAGATACACAGCAGTGTTCAATGAATCACCACCGTAAGTTTGAACCATGGCACCAAAAGGGGCGCCATTAAGTTCAATCATGCATTCACCTAATAAGGCGATACGTTTCATTATTTCTCTCCTGGTAGAGTGAAGTACGTTTTCGCGTTGTGATAGCAAATATCTTGCACCATCTTACCTAGCATAGGCATATCGCGTGGCACTTCACCGTTCTCTGCCCACTGTCCCATCATGTTACAAACAATACGACGGAAATACTCATGGCGAGTATATGAAAGAAAACTACGAGAATCTGTTAGCATTCCTACAAATTGACTTAATAATCCCAATTGAGAGAGTTGCTGCATTTGACGTTCCATGCCGTCTTTTTGGTCATTAAACCACCAGCCTGAACCAAATTGAATCTTGCCTGCGATGCCACCACCTTGGAAGTTACCAATCATGGTTGCCATCATTTCGTTATCACGTGGGTTTAGACAGTACAAAATGGTTTTTGGCAGCTCGTTAGTCACATCCATGGCATCCATTAGACAAGCCAGTTGCAGCGCAAATGGACGATCACCAATTGAATCGAAACCACAGTCAACACCAAGCTGACGGAACATGCGGGTGTTGTTATTACGCTGCGCACCAATATGTAGCTGCATTACCCAACCACGTTTAGCGTATTGTTTACCTAGCCAAACTTGTACTGCCGTACAGAACTGATCAATTTCTAACTCAGACAGCGTTTCACCCGACATGCGACGCGCAAGAATGCTATCTAGCGTGCTTTCGCTTGGTACTGCTGCATAACGCACGATTTCGATGCCGTGGTCAGCCGCGCGACAGCCGTGTGCACTAAAGTGGTCAAGGCGACGTTCTAACGCAGTCAGAAGATCAGCAAAGCGGACAATCTCCTTATCAGCCGCTTCACCTAGCAGTGTCATGTATTCAGCAAAGCCTTCTAGCTCAATTTTAAATGCACGGTCAGGGCGCCAGCTTGGTGCCACTTCAACATCAAAGCTTTCATCTTCAGCAATCGCTTTGTGGTACTCAAGTGTATGAATTGGGTCGTCAGTTGTACCCGCCATGACCACATTCATTTGCTTCATGATGCCACGTGCTGAAAACTCTGGCGTTGCCAATAATTCATTACACTCGTGCCAAATTTCATCCGCAGTTTCAGGGCTAAATAACTTACCCGTTACGCCAAATGGGCGACGTAGTTCTAGGTGAGTCCAGTGGTACAGTGGGTTGCCCAATGTTTGTGGAACCGTTCTCGACCACGCTTGATACTTCTCGTAGTCCGAGGTTTCTTTACCAGTGATCAATGACTCAGGAATACCTGCTGAGCGCATACCACGCCATTTGTAGTGATCGCCTTCCAACCAGATTTGACCTAGGTTGTCGAACTGGCGATTTTCCGCCACTTCTTTTGGATTTAGGTGACAGTGGTAGTCGTAGATTGGCATTGCTTTCGCGTAGTCATGGTATAGCTCGCGAGCGGTATCATTTGCTAGTAAGAAGTCTTCACACAAAAAGTTTTTCATTGGTCACTCCATTGGCGCCGGCTTTGCCCACGCCGAATATCGGGTAGAAATAGAAATGCCCTCACTCAGGAGGGCATATTAAATTAGATAAGAGAGGCAACTGCGCCGCGAGCACCGTCGTTAAGCAGGCATTGGTATGCATCCGTCACTGCCGTGACGAAGGTTTCATTTTGAATTAAGTCAGTACCAAAAATGGCTTCAATTGATAGCAGCGCTTTGACAACACTTACGTTCAAGCCGTGCTCTGCGTAGATAGCTTGGAACTGTTCAACCATTGGGTCGCGTACATCAATCGCTTCGCCCTGCTCAGTTTGTGCAGAGACATAGCGCATCCAACCCGCAATACCCATCGCTAGCCATTTAAAATCTGTACCTTGTGCAAGGTGATGACGCAGTGAGCCACCCATGCGTTGTGGGATCTTCTGGCTGCCATCCATTGCGATTTGCCAGGTCTGGTGCTTCAGGCTCGGGTTAGTAAAGCGCTCAATCAATAGCTTAGCGTAACCCTCTAGATCGGTACCTTCTGGCATGTTTAGCGTTGGCGCTTGCGCTTTCATCATCATATCGAATGCCGCTTGGCGGTAATCTTCGTTGGTCATGGTGTCAGAGATGTGCGCGTAACCACCTAGGTAGCCAAGGTATGCAAGGAAAGAGTGGCTACCGTTTAGCATACGCAGTTTCATTTCTTCAAATGGCACTACATCAGCAACAAATTCCGCACCAGCAACGTTCCACTCAGGGCGACCTGCAACGAAGTTATCTTCGATAACCCATTGACGGAATGGTTCACAAGCGATACCACAAGGATCAGCAACACCAACAAGCTCTGAAATTTCGTTTAGTGTTTCTTCCGTCGCAGCAGGCACGATACGGTCAACCATTGTGCATGGGAAAGTCACATTGCTTTCGATCCACGCCGCCAATTCAACATCGACTAAATTGGCAAAATCCAACACAGCAGCACGCGCTACGTGACCATTCTCTTGTACGTTATCGCAAGACATCACTGTAAATGGACGAATGCCTTTCTCACGGCGCTGGCGTAGCGCTTCAACGATATAACCAATCGCAGAGCTTGGGTCTTGTGGGTTAGCCAGATCATTAACGATAAGAGCATTATTTTTATCCAGACGACCCGTTGCTGGATCTGCGCAGTAACCCTTCTCTGTGATAGTCATAGAAACAATCGCGACTTGCTCTTCAGTCATTTTCGCAAGTACAGCGGCTTTGCCATCTAATGTTGGGTGTAGTGATTCTGTCACCGAACCAATCAGTTTTACTTCCGTCGCCTGAGCGCCTTTTTCTGCCACTGTATAAAGGTGATCTTGTTCGCGAAGTTGCTTAATCAGATCTTCGCCACCGAACAAGTTCACTTCACAGATACCCCAGTCACTACCGGTTTTCTCTAACATTTCGTTAGTAAATAACGCTTGATGCGCACGGTGGAAAGCACCAAAACCTAAGTGAACAATACGGCTTTTAAGGGCAGAGCGATCGTAATTTGGTCGAACAACTTGAGCATTCAAAGTGGTATTTGCGATTGTTTTCATTGTGTTTCCTTGTCTTCACCTTAATCAGTGGATGAAGCGAACGTATAGGTCAGAAGCTAATAATCTAAATGATGCGAAAGGGAGTCACGCCCTTGTCATGAGTTAGATGCGATTTAACTTTCATTAAATTGGTCAACCAAATTTAATGAGCAATTAAGTAAACACCTAAAAACCCATCTCGCCAAGGCATTATATAAACTAAAAAAAATTAAACTGTGACGTAAACCACATTGGATTGGATAACCAAAAAAGGAATTCAAGGCAAAAACTCACCAAAAACAACTCAATCAGTGCGACAGCCAAGAAAACCACTCAACCAATCACAAGAGAAACGCTCAACAAACAAGCTACACACTTCGTTATTCTGCTCAAAAAATGCAACATTTGATAAGTTAACACGAGATAAATCGCTTAAATCCGCACAAACACTGCTAATCAAAACGAACAAAATAACCAATTTAAACCATTGAAAATAAAGAAAAATACCAAAAATGACATTATTGTGCTAATTCAAATCACTATGCACGTCCAAGATGTGCATCACAAAAACAACCTTGGTTTACCAAAAACTATAATTATTGCTGCAAAGGTCAACCAATTGGACATATGCAATTGCTTCTTTGCCATCGAATGATAAAAATGCACCCATCACCGCTAGAACAAGAACAGAGGAAATTATGGAACAAACGTGGAGATGGTATGGGGACTCAGATTCAGTAACCTTATCTGATATTAAACAAGCTGGCGCGACTGGCATCGTTACCGCTCTTCATCACATTCCTAATGGTCAAGTATGGTCCGTTGCTGAGATTTTGAAGCGTAAAGAAACCATCGAAAATATGGGTATGAACTGGTCAGTTGTAGAAAGTATCCCAGTTCACGAAGAGATCAAAACTCGTACCGGTAACTACGCTCAATGGATTGAAAACTACAAGCAAAGCATCATCAATCTTGCCGAGTGTGGTATTGACACTGTTTGCTACAACTTCATGCCTGTTCTTGATTGGACTCGTACTGATCTAGCATTCGAACTCCCAGATGGCTCACGTGCACTACGTTTTGACCAAGTTCAATTCGCAGCATTTGACCTTTTCATCCTGTGCCGAGAAGAAGCAAAACAAGAGTACTCTGAAGCAGAACAAGAAGAAGCACGCAATTGCTTCGAATCGATGACTGCACAAGAAATCGACAAGCTAACAAGCAACATTGTTGCTGGTCTAGCGGGCTCTGAAGAGTCATACACGCTTGATCAATTCAAAGCGCAACTGGCTCGTTACGCAGATATTGATAAAGCACAACTGCGTGAGCATATGGCTCTTTTCCTAGGCGAACTGATCCCTGTTTGTGAACAACATGGCTTGCGTCTAGCAGTACACCCAGACGATCCACCGCGCCCTCTATTTGGTCTACCTCGCATCGTATCAACCATTGAAGATATGGATTGGTTAGTTGATGCAGTACCAAGCCAGATGAATGGCTTCACTATGTGTACCGGTTCGTACGGTGTTCGTGCTGACAATGATTTGGTCAGCATGATCAACAAGCACTCTTCTCGAATTTATTTTGCTCACTTACGTTCAACGCAACGTGATGAAGCTAACCCACTTTCATTCCATGAAGCAGCTCACTTAGAAGGTGATGTGGACATGTTTAATGTTGTCCATGCCCTACTTAGCGAAGAAAAAAGACGCTCGGAGAAAGGCGACATTCGTTTAATCCCAATGCGTCCAGACCACGGTCATCAAATGTTAGATGACCTGAAAAAGAAAAACATGAACGGCTACTCGGCTATCGGACGCTTGAAAGGTCTAGCGGAAGTTCGAGGCGTCGAGTTCGCACTCAAACGCACTGAATTTAGTTAAATAGATTAAAGGTGGTCGGAATTGGTCTGACCACCTAAATTTGGAAGTTTAATTATGAGTACAATAACAGCTACCCCGCAACAAAGGTCATGGCTCTGGAACTTTTTTAATAAGGTTGATACGAGTAACCCGAATAAGAAATTATGTTTAAGAAATAAAATTGGATATATGTTCGGTGACATCGGCAATAACATGTCATTTGCTTTATCTTCTACATTTTTCATGGCGTTTTATGTAGATGTTATCGGCGTATCTGCAGCAGCAGTGGGGGTTTTATTCCTTGTTGCTCGTATCTGGGATGGTTGTAATGACCCGATCATGGGTACAATCTCAGAACGCGCATACGTCAAGAAAAACGATCCAACCGCAGATAAGTATCGACCTTACCTATTAAAAGGTACGTTCATGCTTGCAGCTGCAGCGGTATTGATGTTCTTGGTTCCAGATTCACTAGAATCAATGAACGCTAAGATTGCATGGATGTCAGCGACATACATCATCTGGGGTATGTGTTACACCTTTGTTAACATTCCTTATGGTTCACTTGCCTCTTCAATGACGCAAGATGCGGCTGAGGGTCTAGCACTTTCTAACTTCCGTGTATTTGGTGCGATTCTAGCGGGTACGATCATCAAAACTGCATTACCAATTGCTTTCGTTCTCTTCGCGGATGATATGAAAACAGCATACTTAGTTGGTGCGGTTGCTTGTAGTATTCTAGGTATTACTTCTCACACACTGGCGTTCTTAAACACTAAAGAGAACATCAAGCCAGAACCACAACCAATGACCCCATTTAAAGAGCAGATTCGTTCTATCTTTACTAACCGTCTTCTCATTGCGGCAGCTCTGGCTGGTCTTGTATCACTAACAGCACTTTACGGTATTAGTGGCGTTCTAATATTCTACATCCGTAGTAACTTAGACAACGCAATGCACATCCTTGCTTACACTGGTTTTATTGACTTGACAGTAATGGCATTGATTATGAAATTCAGCCCTAAACTGGTTGATAAGTTCGGTAACCGTCTTCTTATCCTGTGGTGTTGTGCGGGTTCTCTAATCTTCTGTACGGCTGGTTACTTCCTAGTATCTACACCAACACAATATCTAGTTTTCTACTGTGTTGAAAAAATATTCAGCATGTTCAGTGTCGGTGTAATGTGGGCGCTAGTTGCTGACTGTATCGAATACAACCATTACAAAACAGGCAAACGTGAAGCGGGTGTTATCTACTCTGCTTACTCTCTGTCTCGTAAACTAGCGGGTGCTCTAGCGGGTCTAGTTGGTGGTGTTGGTGTGACTATCGTCGGTTACAACGCGACGCTAGCAACGCAAACGATTGAAACACAACAAGGCTTACACGCTATCGTATTCTTGATGCCAGCAGTTGCAGCAGGCTTGATGTGGCTAATCTTCAAGTTTATTTGGAACCTAACGCCTGAAAAACGTGAAGAAATCGTTAAGCACAACCAAGCAATGATGAAATTAGGCGACAAGTGCTAATTCAAACAATCTGAGTAATAAATACTCAACAATCAAAATAATAATAACACAATAATCGTGACCTATTTAGCGGTCGATCTCGTCCGCTAAATACTAATTAAAAACCAATCCCCTATTAATTAGAAACAAACAAAAGGTTAATGAAATTGAAAAGAATTATAATGAACAAAGGAATATTAGCATCGGCTATTACTCTTGCCCTAACAAATAGCGCTATTGCATCTGAATCGGTCGGTGAATTTGATCAGTCTTTGACTCTCAAACTACATAATGAATTACGTATAGCGGATCGCCCTAGTGCATGTGGAGATGGTGATTACGACAAAAATGGTAACCCAATTACCACACCAATTGATCGCGACTGCCAAGCTGGAGACGTAAAAGCATGGGTTCAAGGCGCCATGCTAGATTACGAAACTGACGGTCTACTGCCGTGGTTAGATGTTCAAGCATACGGTTATACAGTCCAAAAACTGTGGTCACCATCTAGCGCAACGAGTCGTTTCTACTTAGATGAAAGTAGCGGTAGTGCTGAATCGTTCTCATTGTTTGGTGGGTCGTTGAACTTAAAACCTACCGATAACGTAGAGTTAAAATTAGGTCGCTTTGGGGTCGATTTTGGACACGGTACTATCGATCATGTAGTGCCACTATTGGAGTACAGTTCAATTCGTACCATGCCTTACATGCGCGAGGGTGCAATGCTTCGCTATTCACCAACTGAAAATTCACACTTCTATGGTGCGATTACGAACAAGTTCGGCGGTGGTTACTACACTGAAATGGTTGATGAAGCAGTCGCTAACGGTGATAAAAGCGAAAAATACTTCTCTGCATACGTGTATGACGATCCGATGAAACACTTTGCTGTTGGTATGAGCTATCAAGGTGATGTTGCTGTTCAGGCACAAATGAATACCGATTACGCTTGGGTAAATGATGATAAATCCTTTATTAAGCTCGATGGTCGTGCGTTCTACGGTAGTCTATTGGGCTATACCAAAGACGCTCAACCGACAGGTAAGGACGATTCTACTTATGTAGTTTCTGGTCAAATTACCTACGCAAAAGGCAAGATGTTTGCTAATGCTGGTTTTGGTCAAGTTGGTTCTCGTATAGATGCAGGTGGTGTCGACACTGATATCGGCTTCCCGTTCGATATGTCAATCTCTCGCAACTACCAAAACACCACATCGTTCTCGACTGGCGCAGGTTACAACTTCAATGAAAACTGGATGGCGATGCTATCTCTAGTTAAGACCGACGGCGACTTAAATTATCACGAAACAACTGAAGTTGACGGCGTGGGCGCAAACTTAGTTATCCAGCACAAGTTTACTCAAGGTAACCTGAAAGGCATATCTACTCAGTTGATTGTTAACAAAGCTATGGAAGAACGTACAGGCGTCGTTAATGAAGATCTTGATTACTATGATATTAACTTAGATATCAAATACAAATTCAACATCATGTAACAACACAAGATGGGTATTAGTTTAACCTAAATAAATTAACACTCATTATTTTACAAAACGGCAACTTAAAATACCTTTTAAATTTATAAAAGCCATTTTACTTAAAGTTGCAAAGTAAAAAAGATTAAAAAATCGTCTGTATTCACGCACTCAACAGACAATTAAAAATACCAATCGTGAAGCGTTGAATTTGTATTTAAAACAACGCTTCATAATTGACAAAACAGTGATTAGCTTCACTGTTTAATAATAAGCATTGAATTACCATTTATTTTATAAAGTTAATTATAAAATAAATATCAAAATAAATTACTGAGGTATATATGACTGTTCGCGTAGGCATTATTGGTATTGGACAACAAGGTTCGATGTATTCTTCTGTTGTAGCTCACGGTAAGCTAATGGGCAATGACATCGGCAAAGTTGAGGGTATGGAATTAGGTGCGGTATGTGATATTAGCCTTGAGCGTAAAACCTGGGCTGAAGAAAATATCCCTAATGTTCCTTTCTTCACTGATTACATCGAAATGATGGACAGTGGTCTAGTTGATGCTGTGTTTGTAGTCGTTCCTCACTACCTACACCCAGAAATGGCTATCGAAGCAATGAAGCGCAACCTTCACGTGCTTGTTGATAAGCCAGCAGGTGTTTACACCAAGCAAGTTAAAGAAATGAACGAATTTGCGGCAACTAAGCCTGAGCTAAAATTCGCAATGATGTTCAACCAGCGTATGAACCCTCTTTACATTAAGCTTAAAGAGCTAATGGACGAAGGCGTTATCGGTGAAATCCGTCGTACAAACTGGATGATCACAACTTGGTGGCGCCCAGAAGGTTACTACCAAATGAGTGACTGGCGTGCAACTTGGGGCGGCGAAGGCGGTGGCGTTCTTATCAACCAAGCACCACACCAAATCGACTTGTGGCAATGGCTATGTGGTATGCCTACCAAAGTACTAGCAAAAGCATCTTACGGAAGTCAGCGTAACATCGCGGTAGAAGATGATGTAACCGCGCTTGTTGAATACGCGAACGGCGCAACAGGTTCATTCATCACTTGTGTTCACGACCTTATGGGTACTGACCGCTTTGAAATCCTTGGTGACAAGGGCAAGATTGTTGTTGATGGCAGCAAGAAAATTACGCTTAAAGTGCTTAACGAACCTGAGCAAGAAATCAGCAAAAACCTATCATTTGATGACATGAAACAGTTGTTCATGGGCGGTGGCATTGGTGACCGCGTTACTGAGACGACTTTTGAATTTGCTGACCAATGGGGCATCCAACACAAAGATGTAATGCGTAACTTTGCAGACGCTATCACTAATGGTGCTGAACTTGTTGCTCACGGCTCTGAAGGTATCAATGCATTGAGCATCACAAATGCTATGCACCTATCTAGCTGGTTGGGTGAAGAAGTTTCACTACCAATCGATGAAGACCTATACTTCGCCAAACTTCAAGAGAAGATTGACGAAGAAGCAGCTCAGAAGGCGAACTAATCATGACTAAGCCGCAAATTGCTGTTCAGATGATGATGCTGAAAGATAAAGTTGCAGAGAACGGTATCTACGAAACTCTGAAAACTTTGTCTGGTATGGGATTCAACGCTGTTGAGATTTCACAGCTTGATATGTCTGAAGAAAACGTAGCCGCGATGGAAAAAGCGATTCAAGACTTCGGTATCAATATCTGTTCTCTAAGTGCTTACACGCAACAGATTCACCCAAGCTTCCCTGTTGACTCTTTTGACTTGCACTACGACAAGATCATCTCTGATGCGAAACGTTTGAACGTCGAATACCTACGTATCGGTATGCTTCCATTCTCAATGTTTGGTGATGCAGAGAAAGTGGTTCAGTTTGCTAAAGAAATGGACAAATGGGGCGAGAAGCTAAGCGCAGAAGGCATTAAGCTGTTCTACCACAATCACCATTTAGAGTTCGATAAAGTCGATGGTAAGTCATACTTTGATATGCTGCTTGAAAACACGAACCCTAAAAACATCGGTTTTGAAATTGATGTTCACTGGATCCAACGTTCAGGTTTGAACCCTGTTACTGTGATTGAGAGTCTAGAAGGTCGTGCTGAGTTAGTTCACCTTAAAGATTTCCGTATCGCAACACCGGACCCAGAAGCAATGATGGGCGCTCTTGCAAAAGGCGATATGTCAGTGTTCTTCAACGCAATCCAATTCGCTGAAATTGGTGAAGGTAACCTTGACTTTAAAGCAATCATCGAAGCTTGTGAGCGCACTGGTGTTAAATACCTGCCAATCGAACAAGATGATACTTACGGTCGTGATCCGTTCGAATCTTTACAAATCAGTATGGACAACCTAAAAGCACTTGGTTTCTCTGAGTACTTCTAAGTCCTACTTTAAGTCGTTGTGGTGTTAGAAATAGCACCACAACTCAATCACTCTCTGTATCACTTTTCTTATTCCTTTTTTTTTATCAGAGATATCAACCATGTTAAAAGTAGGTCTTATTGGATGTGGTAACATCTCGGTTATCCACCTTGAAGCGATCAATAAAAATGCAGATGCACTATTGGTCAGTGTCTGTGACATAAAGAACGATGTGGTTTCTAAAGTCGCCAACGAAATGAACTGCAAGGCATACACCGATTATGCCGAGATGTTGGAACATGAAGATTTAGATGTCGTTCATATTTGCACACCCCACTATCTTCACAAAGAAATGATTGTAAAGGCGCTATCACTCAACATTCATGTTGTCACTGAAAAGCCTGTCGTCATGAACATCGAAGAGTCGAAAGCGGTTCAAGCTGCCCTTTCGCAATCAACAGCTAAGCTAGCAGTAACATTCCAGAACCGATTAAATCCAACCTCTTTGGTCATGCGTCGCTATGTTGACGAAGGTACCTTGGGAGACTTGATCGGTATTAAAGGTTTTGTTACTTGGTGTCGCGAGCCTATCCAATATTATGCTGAAAGTGATTGGCGTGGTCAGTACGCAACTGAAGGTGGTGGTTTCCTTATCAATCAAGGCATTCATACACTCGACCTCATTCAATGGCTCGGTGGTGAGATTCGTACTTTAAACGGAAGTTACTCGACAAAAGCCTTCCAACAATATATCGAAGTTGAAGATACAGCAGAAATATATATTGAGTTTAAGAATGGCGCTAAGGGATTATTCTACGGCACCAATGCTTACTCAACCAATACCCCTGTTGAGATGGAGCTTATGTTCCAAAATGGCTTACTAAAATACATGAATGGCAAACTTTACATCGAAGATGAAAATAAAGACTTTGTATTTTTAGAAGAAGACTTCGCACCTGATCAACGAGGCATGAGTTATTGGGGCGCGAGTCATCAAAAGACCATTAACGCTTTCTATAAAGCAATCATTGATAATACAAGTGACTACATCAATCTCGATGAAGGACTTAAAACAATCGCTATTCTTGACCAATTAAGAAACAAGGACAAATAATGAGCAAGCACGTATTGCTGTCTGCTTTTGCAGATGAAATTGATATGGACCTAACCACACAAATGGATGTTCTTGACACACATGGTATCAAGCATATTGAAATGCGTGGTGTTAACGGCAAAAACATTAGTGAAGTCACTGTAGAAGAAGCTGTTGAAATTAAAAAACAGCTTGATGCACGTGGCTTTAAAATTTCATCGCTTGGCTCACCTGTTGGTAAGATTTATCTGAAAGATGATTTTGAAGCTCACAAAGCGATGTTCGTTCAGCTACTAGAAGTCGCGAAAATCCTTGAATCTAAGTACATGCGTATCTTTAGTTTCTTTATGGAAAAAGAGACCAATCATGACGATTATGCTGATGACGTCATCAGTCGCTTGAAAGAGCTATCAGCAATCGCATCACCATACGATATCACTCTGCTTCATGAAAATGAAAAAGACATTTACGGTGACACGTCTGCACGTTGTCTGAATCTGGTTGAAAAAGTGAATTGCGACAACTTTAAGCTTGTTTTTGACCCAGCTAACTTTGTGCAGTGCGGTGAAAACCCGTTCGTTACTTACTCACTGCTAAAGGACCATGTGGCTTACTACCACATCAAAGATGCGCGTTCGTCTGATAGCGTTGTCGTGCCTGCTGGTGAAGGTGACGGTCAGATTAGTCAAATCATCAAAGAACTGACGACTGAGCGAGATTACCACGGTTTCTTATCTCTAGAACCTCATCTAGGTAACTTTGCTGGCTTCGCTGCACTTGAAAACATTGAAGAAGGTGAAGTGGAAGAGTTAGAGCAAAGTGATGCTGGTAAGTTTGGTATCGCGGTTGATGCGTTAAAGACTATTCTTGCTAGCCAGAATATTGCTCACGCATAAGGTGCATATCACCCACAGGTGTAAATATTGTGTTGAAGTAAAACACCTTAACCAATATTAATTAAATTCGCCAACCTGGGTTAACTAATCAAAAAGGTGTCGTTTATAACGGCTCCTTTTTTGATTTTGCGCACGAAAATAAATTAAAAATTTAATCGAACACAATCTTTCTTCAGACCAATTGTTGATTAAATTGCTATAAATCGAAGCGCAAGCCTAATCAATAAAAAGCATGAACAAGGTTAAAAAACCGAAAGCTTGTTCAACAGATAAAAACATCAATTTAAACAAATTAAATAGCAGTTAATTAACATTAATCTGCCGTCCTTACCTGCCTTGTAGATTTAAAATGAAATTAAAACATATTGCCGCATTAGCTTTATTTTGTTCAGCATCAACACATGCGTTAATTCTTCCTAATGACGCGAAAACTCTCGATCGTGTTTCTGTTTATTATATGGATTGGTCTGAGGGGGCAACCGAACAATCACAAGGTTTTGCTTTCGATACGGGTGTCATTCAATACAGCCACGCAGCGATCAAAGATTGGGGTGAATGGGTCGCTATCATTGATGCCTCTAACTTCACTAAGTTATCAAAAAATGATTTCGATGATATGGAGACCATAACCGTTCGCACCGTAACGCATAAGAACTTAGGGGATAGCAACTTCAATGCCTGGGCACAAAATACCCTCGCAACAAGCACCGTCATGACCGCGAACGACCTCTATGTGGGGATCAGCTATGACTGGAATATCGGCTCACTGCAACTTAAGCCTGCTGTCGGTATTCACCATAACTTTGGTATGGCAAGTCTGGTACTTCCTGACCAACCTAACCCAGAAACGGAGTTAGCCATTCACACCGATCATTCCGGTCTATCAGGCATGACGGCGGTAATTACCGCGCAATACCCACTGACATGGCTAAACCAATCATTTCTTCTTAATGCGGGTTTAGATTATCAATTTGCTCGTCCTGATGATTACAAAGAATTTGTCATGGTCGATCGTGATGCCGGCTACGCGGCGATCGTCAACCTAGACTGGATAATTTCCCAAAACTTCAACGCCTTCGTTGAATACCGCTACATGAACAACTATTCAGTGGCGATGGACGGCAACGCTGGTGGTTTAGCGGTGGGTGTCGGTTACAGCTTCTAAAACACAAGATGCCAGCCTCTCAGCCCATATATGGTTGAGAGGCTTAGCAACCACAACCCGATAGCCCTCCTCCACCGAAGCCAAACAACGCAGAATTACAAGGCAGAGTGATAGTGTTCAAGCGAGTCATGATGTCATTGGCAGATAACTGACACCATTCTTCCACCCTGGTCAGCATTGATGCACCGCAACCCGCGGCAACTTTAAGGAAAGCAAATGAACGAACTTCTTTCACTCCCACAGCTTCTTGGGTACTTGGCACTACTGGTTGCCATCATCGGGGTCCTGCAAACCAATGATATAAAGCTAAAACTGTGGATGATAGCGGGCTACGTAGTCCTCGCGTCACACTATGTCGTTCTAGGCTCAATGGTGACCGCCGGTGTTCTTCTGATTGGCATACTGAGAAACATCGTCGCGCTAAAGTATCATTCGTTATGGATCGCGCTGACATTTTCCATCATATACTTTGCGATGGGTATTATGATGATGTCTAGCCCAATTGATTTACTCCCCGTTATCGGAGCATCTATCAATACTATTGCGATTGTTACACTTCAAGGCATTAAGATGCGTGTTGTGCTTATTGTGTCGTCATTCTTTGGCATTGCCAATGCGGTTGTGGTCGGTTCCATTGGTGGTTTAGCTATCGAGAGCATGCTGCTCGTTTTCGGCTTAGTCACGTTATATCGCCTATTCAAACGCCGGCACAGAACTAACCAAGCCGATCTCAACCTCTAATTAAGCAGAAGCAACCAACTCCGCGATAAAGATCGCCCTTTGAATCAATTGTTGGTTGCTTCTTTGTTTCGCTACAAATTCATTATTCCGCACTGACCACTTCTCTGCCCTTAATAAGAACGACAAAATAACAATGCCAGTCGATAGTGCTCATAAATTGTGCACCATCACAATTCGGAAAACTTGCTCTCGCCAATTACATAACAATCCAATCACATCATTTAACCATTGCGATTATTGGTTAACCAAAAGACCAGAAAAACCGCACATCGAATCACACGTCAAAGACTAAGACTAAGCCATTGGCATTATGACTTTTTTTACTTTAAAAACTAATACCGAAACAATATTGGTTGACCAATTAAAGGGGATTATCTGTGACATTGCTCAACCAATTGTACTTTTTACTTTGACGCTTTTGTACATTGGTCGCAAGATTGGCTTGGGCAACAAAGAGGCGCATCGAAGGGCTAAAGGCTCTCCATTAAAACTCCTTTGGTCGCAAAGCTTATAAAACACCATCAAAGGTGAAAGCGCCTCAATAAAAACAGTAAACCAGTGAACGATCATCTTGAGAAGCAAACGGCAAAGTTTGTCTACACTTTTTAAGCTTATTCAAGCGGTTGATCAGCTCACGAAATTAAATTTGTTAGAGAAGTAAAGGTATTGCCACATAACTCTTGAGATAGGTTGACCAATTGCTTTGTTTGGTTATGATGGCGTGAGTAGTAATGGAAATAAGCGATAATATCATCATGGTACCTTTTGAACCCAAGCGTCCTTACCAAGAATTGGGTTTGGTTTTACGACAAGAACTCATTGACGGGCACTACCGCGTTGGCGACCGCCTTCCACCAGAGCGCGACATAGCTGAACGGCTTGACGTCAGCCGCACTGTCGTGCGCGAAGCGATCATCATGCTTGAGTTAGAAAACCTTGTAGAAGTAAAAAAAGGTTCTGGTGTTTATGTCACGCATATTCCTGACCAATCACCTCATCGTGAACGCATCATCAGTGATGAAGCGGGACCATTCGAAATGTTACAGGCGCGACAGTTACTAGAAAGTAACATTGCAGAATTTGCTGCAATCCAAGTGACGCCTGGCGACATCGCCAAAATGCGTTCAGCACTTATCCTAGAGCGCAAAGAACTGGCAGAGCAAAACGCACAATGTGTGGGTGACGAGCTGTTCCATATGAGTATTGCAGAAGCAACACACAACTCTGTGTTGGTTGATATGCTGAAGCAATCATGGGACCGTCGTGAGCAAAGCCCTATGTGGCAAAAGCTTCACTCGCGTATTAGCGGTCATGACTACCGCCAAGAGTGGATGGAAGACCACGCGAAAATCCTAGCTGCGATGCAGCGTAAAGATCCAATCGCTGCGAAAAACGCCATGTGGCAACACCTTGAAAACGTAAAGCAACGACTTCTCGAACTTTCTGATATTGATGACCCGGATTTTGATGGCTACCTATTTAGCTCCAATCCAGTTGTCTTGTTAGGTGGCGGGAAATAATCCGCCTTTTTAGGAAGCTTTACTAGCTACCTAATCATACATTCATCCGTCGTTATATTTATGCACCACTTAGTCACTCACTAGCTGAGCGGGTTAAGTGTGCCTATTAAAAGGTAATTTGTCATGGAACAAACGTGGCGTTGGTACGGTCCTAATGACTCTGTATCACTCGATGATATTCGCCAAGCTGGCGCAACTGGTATCGTTAATGCACTGCACCATATCCCAAATGGTGAAGTGTGGACGAAAGAAGAGATCTTAGCTCGTAAAGCGATTATTGAAGCAAAAGGGCTCACTTGGTCTGTGGTTGAAAGTGTACCTGTACACGAAGAGATCAAGACTCAAACGGGTAACTACCAACAGTGGATCGAAAACTACAAACAAACCCTGCGCAACCTGGCGCAATGTGGTATCGACACGGTTTGCTACAACTTTATGCCAGTTCTAGATTGGACTCGTACTGATCTTGAATATGAAATGGCGGATGGTTCAAAAGCACTGCGTTTTGACCAGATCGCGTTTGCCGCTTTTGAACTTCACATTCTAAAGCGCCCTGGTGCCAATGCTGATTATACTGAAGCGGAACAAGCGCAAGCACTTGAATACTTCAACAACATGTCTGAAGAGCAAGTTAAGCAGCTAACCGCCAATATTATCGCCGGTCTACCAGGCGCAGAAGAAGGCTACACACTAGAAGCATTCCAAGCACAACTTGATCGCTACGCAGGCATCAACAAAGACAAACTGCGTGAGCACATGCGTCATTTCCTTGCAGAGCTTATGCCTGTGTGTGACGAAGAAAACATCAAGATGGCGGTTCACCCAGACGATCCACCGCGCCCAATCCTAGGCTTACCACGCATCGTTTCAACCATCGAAGATATCGATTGGTTAACTGAGAAAGTACCTAGCCAGAACAATGGTATCACTATGTGTACCGGCTCTTACGGTGTACGCGGCGACAACGACCTAGTTAACATGATCAAAAAGCACGGCGATCGCGTTTACTTTACTCACCTACGTTCAACTAAGCGTGAAGAGCATAACCCAATGACTTTCCACGAAGCGGCGCACTTAGAAGGTGATGTCGACATGTACGGCGTAGTGATGGCGATTCTTGAAGAGGAACAGCGTCGTGAAGAAGCTGGTGATCTACGTAAGATCCCAATGCGTCCTGACCACGGTCATCAAATGCTGGATGACCTGAAAAAGAAAACCAACCCAGGTTACTCTGCGATTGGTCGTTTGAAAGGTCTGGCAGAAGTTCGCGGTTTAGAGCTAGCGTTAAAGCGCATGTACTTTACAAAATAACCCTGCCTAATTATGACAAAGCCTCGCATTGCGAGGCTTTATTGTATCTCAGCTCAAATCGAGTTTATTCGTCTTTCTCAGCCGTTTTGCCATCGATATATGGCCAGTAATGGTGGCCGACTCGAATCAGCAACGTCGCAGCCGCAAGCACAAAGGCTGCCAGTGATAGCCACACAATCATCACCGAATCGAGCTCTTTCATACCCAGCGTGATATAGCGCGCGATTGCCATCATCGCGATATAAATTGGGTAGCGCACCGGGATCTTACCGTTCATCACAAATTGCCCAACCATGGCGAGCACTTCCAGATAGATAAACATCAACAGAATATCTTCCAGTAACACACGCTTTTGCACGTAGATATGGACGAATTCTTCCACCATTGCCCACACTGTCGCCATAGTAATGGCAACCAGCAGCACAGCTTCAAGAATATGGAAAATCTTCAGAAATGGGCGACTAAACGAAGGAGGTAAATGGGAAGGCATTATGACAATTCCGCTCTG